>CACZOV010000001.1 GCA_902782915.1 uncultured Erysipelotrichaceae bacterium
ATTTTGTTCTTTTGATAAATCTTTATAATCTGTATTATAAGCAAGTCCTAAATCATTGAAATACTCATCTGCTTCCCCAATTGTTACTTTATCAAGCTTTGGTTTATTATCTTCTTTAGTATCATAAATCTTTTTTAAATTTCTTTTATTTTTTTCTCTTTTTTCATCATTATTTTCTAATTTTTGTTCAATTGATTCTTTATCTTGTTTTTCATCAACTGTATCTTCAAACAAATCATATTCCAAATCACCAAATGCTTTATTTCGAACACTATCAACATCTATTCTACTTGGTCTTGTTGATAAAATTATTTCTTTATTTTCTTTGACTTCTTCTTTTTTATAATTTTTATCTAAAATCCCATAAATTGGAGAAATAATTGGTGATGGTTTAAAAGACTTCGTAATTTGCTTTGGTTCTGAAGAATATATTGTATTACTAATATGATCATCAACTTTTTCTTTTTTTTCTTTTACAACTCTTGTTTCTTTAGTTTTATAAAGTTCTGGATCCGTTTTTTTAGTATTCATATATAAATTTGTATTTTCTTCTTTTTTTACTTTAGGTTTAGTATCTAAAATAAAATCTTCATCATCAAAAATTAATTCAGTATTAATTTTTGGTTTTATTTCAATTTTCTTTTCTTTTGGTTCTTCAACTACCACATTATGTTCTTCTTTTCTTATTTTAGGAATTTCAACCTTCTTAGCAATTACTTCTTTAGTTTTTTCTATTTTTTTAGGATTATCATCATTTTTTTCTTTTTTTGGAGGAAGTGCTTCTTCTATTTCATCTTCTATTTCATCTTCTTCTTCGAAAAAAATGTTTTTTAGTTTATCCATAAATCCCATATTATCACCTTCCTAGTCTTCTGTTTCTATAATATCTTGATCTTGAGCAGTTTGGTTATTATTTTCATATCTATCATACTTCTCAACATACTTTAAAAAATTATCATCTTTTTTCTTTGATTTAAATATGCTAAATTCATCAGTTGTTGTAACTAATTCTCGATTACTTAGTTTATAACTAATAGCACTATCGTTAAACTTAATTGTAGATAGCATTCGACAAGTATCTAAAAAAGCATCTTGTAAATATTTTTTTTCTACATAAGTTTCGATCTTAGTATAATTATACATCATTTCTAAAAAGTACTTATCACCAATTTCAGTAATATCAATATAACCATAACTATTTTTGTAACTTAAATTTTTTGAATAAAATATATTATTATCTATATCATGATCAACAATTGTTTTATAATAATAAGATATAGTATCAACATATAAGTAATAAATATTTTTATTATTTTTAATTTCTAAATTATACTCTTTTTTCTCTTCTACTGTGCTTCCTCTTGGCAAATACAGTTTATATCCATCAAATGATGTATTATATAATGTAGTATCTTTATACAAAACAGTATCAATAATACTTTCAAAACTTTCTTCTTCTACTCTATGAATACTACATCCTGTAAGAAGAAATAATATTAGAGCGAGTCCTATATATTTTTTCATATTCCACCTACTCTTAATTCATTATATCAAATTTTTTTAAAAAGAAATAGCTTTTTCTTACTTTTTACACTTAGTTACACTAATTTTGTAAATAGGATTGTTAAGTTTTGTAAATTTTAATTCATATTCAGTCATAATGTTATCACTACTTTCTTCCTTATGAAGATCAAAAGTTATATCTTCAATATAATATCCATCATTATTAAATGTTTTTATGCTATAACAAAATAAATCTTTATTATCTGTTTTCATCTCAATATTATTTTTGTTTTTAAATATTTGATCATATTTTACTAAAAAATTAGGACTTGTAAGACGTCTTTTTGAATGTCTTTTTTTACTCCATGGATCTGAAAAATTCAAATAAATTTTATCTATTTCATGATCAAATACATCACATATTTCATTAGCATCTAATCTTATCATAACTAAATTAGGAATATTATCAGGAACTTTTTTTAAAGCAAGTGCTAAGATACTATCATATTTCTCAATTCCAATAAAATTAATATTTGTATATCTTAAAGCATTTTCAATAATAAACTTTCCTTTTCCCATTCCTATTTCTGTATAAATTGGATTATCATTTTTAAAAACATCACACCATTTACCTTTATAATCTTTTATATTTTTAATAACATATTTAGAATTATCAATAATCTCTTTTTTATTTTTAACATTTCTCTGTCTCATAATTAACCTTCTTTATAAGAATATTATACACGAAAAACACAATTAAGAAAATATCATATAATAAAATAAAGGAGGTAGTATGAATAACCAAATGCCATTTATGGATCCAAATACATTTGGAAATAATCCAAATTTTTCTGGAGGGAATCCTAATCAAAACTTTTTATGGATTACTGTAGAAAGAATGAACAATAGACTCAATAGACTTGAAAGACAAGTTAGAATTTTAGAAAATAGAGTTAATCGATTAAGTAGCAACAATCCACAGTTTTTAAATAATGAATTTGATGATAATAATAACATGTATATGCTTTAGTAATAAATAATCATAGCTGAAAAACAATAAAGTTGATCTTCTCCACAAACAGAAAGTGCTACTTGATATTTTATATCAATAACATCTATATCATTTTCTTTTAAAAAAGTATTAACTGATTTTTCTAAATCACTTTCATGCTCTTCATCAAATAATTTTACTTTCATAATTATCACAAATTAATTATAACAAAAAATAAATAATTAATTTGTCAAAAAATAGAATTCTCTATTTTTTTAGAAAATTCTATTTTTTTATTTCAAGTCCTAATTCTTTAAGTTGATTATCATCAACTAAAGATGGGCAATCACACATAAGATCAGTTGCTGATGCAGTTTTAGGGAATGCAATAACATCTCTAATATTTTCAGTTTTGGCAATAATCATTGTTAATCTATCCAAACCAAGTGCAAATCCACCATGTGGAGGGCATCCATACTTCAATGCTTCAACAAAGAAACCAAATTTATTTTTAATATCATCTTTAGTTAACTCTAAAGCTTCAAACATCTTTTCTTGAACAATTTGGTTATGAATACGAATTGATCCACCACCTGCTTCATATCCATTAACAACTATATCATATGCTTTTGAATAACAATTAGCTTTATCTGTTAATAATTTATCAACATCTTCATCTTTTGGACTAGTAAATGGATGGTGACATGCCATATATCTTCCCTCTTCTTCACTCCATTCAAATGATGGAAAATCTACTACCCATAAAGCTTTATAAACGTCATTACTATATAAATTTAAATCTTTTCCTAGTTTGCATCTTAATGCTCCTAGTGAAGTTTTAACTATATTGTAATCACCAAGTATAATTAATAACATATCATTATTTTCTATATTAAGAGATTCTTTTAATGAATTAATTTCATCGTCAGTTAGTAATTTAACAATACTTCCAGTTATTTCTTCATTAAACTTAATATATGCAAGTCCATTTGCTCTATAAGTTTTTACAAATTCAGTTAATTTATCTAATTCTTTTCTAGAATATTTATCTGCAGCATTTTTAACAACTAAACAGTTAACAATACCATTATTTTTTATTACATTTGAAATCATATCACTAGAATTATTTTTAAGTAATTCAGTTATATCTTCAATTTTCATTTCAAATCTTAAATCTGGCTTATCAGATCCATAATACTTAATTGCATCAACATATTTCATTTTTTGAAGAGGTAAACCTAAATCATATCCTATTGTTTCTTTAAAGATATAATTCATCATTTCTTCTCCAACATGCATTACATCTTCTTCATTAACAAAACTCATTTCAACATCAATTTGAGTAAATTCTGGTTGTCTATCAGCACGTAAATCTTCATCTC
>CACZOV010000002.1 GCA_902782915.1 uncultured Erysipelotrichaceae bacterium
ATGACCTATTCTTTTAACAGAAAGATTAATTGCATCTATTAAATCCACATCATCTACTTCTCCGGCATGAATTGTATATGGAATATTATTCTTTTTAGCATATATAAATAAATTTTTATAATTTTTTAATTTATATTTTTTTTCATTCCCAGCAAGATCAATTCCAACAACTCCACGTCCTAAATATTTCTTAGCTAAATCAATTATCTTTTTATTATCTTCATAAGATAGTTCTCGCATCATACATAAAAGTAAATTAGTTTTAACATTCTTGTTTTCTCCTAACCCTTCAAGTACACTTTTTATAACTTTATCTAAATCTAATCCTTCTTTAGTATGGTAAAGTGGGCAAAAACGAATTTCTGCATAAATAACTCCATCTTTTTCCAAATTATTTACTAGATCTTTTGATATAAGTTTTAAATTCTTTTCTGATTGCATCAAAGAAATTGGAAAATCAAATTTATTTAAATACTCACTTAAATCATTGCATTTTTTATGAGCAACCATTTTCTCTTTTATTTCAAGAAGTGATAAATTAGATAATTTGCTAGCTAAATCTAATGATATTGATCCATCTAAATGTACATGTAATTCTATTTTTTTTAACATATATTCTCCTACCTTAAATTTCTAATCCAAGAAAATAAACTATCTACATGATAAATAACAAATAAAAAAATTGTAAAATAAGATATTTTTTTAAATTCGACTTGATTAAAAGCTTTTCTTAAAAAAGGTTCTATTAATTTTAAAAATATTACTCCAAGAAGTCCCCAAATAATTGAATGAAATAAACATATCCTGCCATTTAAATTTAATATTTCATTGCTATAGTCCCACCAACTTTTTTGAAAAATTAATTCTAACATAAATGATGACATATATTCAAATACAGTACAGACTATCATAGAAGAAAAAAATATTTTAACATTGCTTCCTTGAATTTTTTTAGTTATAAAATACAAAAGTAAACATCCAAATCCATAAATAGGTCTCCAAGGTCCATACATAAATCCACCTATTTCAAATGTATGAAATAAATATAATTTATAAAAACTTTCTAAAATACCACCTAAAATAGAACTTATAAAAAACAAGTATAATATATACATAAATTCTTTTAAATATTTATTATTCATACATCTACTCCTATACTACTATTAAAGTATAACATAGAAAAAATAAAGTGTAAATCACTTCTTGTTTTTTATCATAAGACTTGCTAATTTTATTAATTCTTAATATAATAATTTTGGAGGTTGTAATGAAAGTTAAAGTTAATGAAGAAAACTGTATTGGTTGTGGATATTGTGAAGGAATATGTGATGAAGTATTTTCTTTAGAAGATGGAGTAAGTCATGTAATTGTTGACGAAGTTCCTGTTGAATATGAAGATAATGTAAGGGATGCTCTTGAAGGATGTCCAACCAGTGCTATAGAAGAAATTGAAGAATAAAAAAAATTGGATTAACCAATTTTTTTATTTTACTCTACTCCTTTTTAAAGACTTAATAAATTTCTTTTCATCGACTCCTATTCTTCTTGATTCAATAATCTTACTTAAAGTTTTATTATAAACAAAATCATCTTTTAAATTTACAAGATAAACCAAAGTTTTTTCTTTGTATTTAATATAGGCAATTGATAAAAGCCAAGAAACTGCCATTTTAACATAATAATCATTACTTTTAATTTTAGTAACTAAATCTAATGTTTTATCAATATACATATCATGTAAAAAATAATCTAAAAGAATAATAATTCCTGTTCTTTTGATAAAAACATTTTTCGAATGAATTAATTTTTTAGCATACTTAAACCCAACTTTTTGATTTTTTTTAAATTGTTTTAAATTAGAAACAAAAGAATCTACATGAGCCCAGGTATTAACTTTTAATAAATACACATCAATATATGGAATAAGATTTTCAAGAGATAATTTCAAATAACCATATAAAAATCCTTCAATCATAATCGTTTCATAAAAAGAAGATGTATTCATTTTAATAAAACTTTCATAATCACCTTTACTAATTTCTTTAGCAATACGTTTTAATTCACTTGCATTTATACCTAAAATATTTGAAGATCCAGTTATTTTTTGATGAAAATCACGATATTTAAGATCTTTTATAGAATCTAAATACTCTAAAAATTCATTATAAGATTTACTATTCCAAGTTATATTAAAATTCACTTTAACTCCTCTAAAATACTTTTTCCCATGTCATATTTAATATTAAAGTTATCAGCTATCGTTGCACCAATTGATGCAAATGTTTCTAAATCAGCAAGTCTTTTTGGAGTAGTAAAGTTTTTATTATAAATTAAAACTGGGGTCATTTCTCTTGTATGATCAGTTCCTTTATAAGTTGGATCGTTTCCATGATCAGCAGTAATGATCATTAAGTCATCACTTTTAAGTAAACTTTTTATTTCATTAATATGACTATCAAATTCTAGTAATGCATTCATATATCCAATAGGATCTCTTCGGTGACCATATTTACTATCAAAGTCATTTAAATTAATAAAACAAAGCCCAGTAAAATCACGTTTTTCTATTTCTTTAGTTTTATTAATTCCATCTAGATTATCTTTAGTTCGAATACTTTCAGTAATTCCACACCCATTAAAAATATCACTTATTTTTCCTACTCCAATAACTGATAAATGTTTATTTTTCATTCGATCAAGTACCGTTTCTTTTTCTGGATTAAGTGCATAGTCATGTCGATTAGAAGTTCTTGTAAAATTTCCGTAACTTCCTATAAAAGGGCGTGCTATAATGCGTCCTACTTTCCATTCATCCTTCTTAGTTATTTCTCTTGCAACCTGACAAATTTTATAAAGTTCATCAAGAGGAACTACATCTTCATGGGCTGCAATTTGTAAAACTGAATCAGCACTTGTATAAACTATAATTTTACCTGTTTTTAAATGCTCTTGTCCTAGTTCTTCTATAATTTCAGTTCCTGATGCACTTTTATTTCCAATAATTCCTCTTCCACATTTTTTTTCAAGTTCTCTTATTAGATCATCTGGGAATCCATTATCTGTAAAAGTTTTAAATGGTATTTTAGTTTCAATTCCCATCATTTCCAAATGTCCTGTTAAAGTATCTTTTCCACGGCTTACTTCTATTCCTCTTGTATAATATGAATCTATTAAAGTATCTTCTTTAATACCAACTAAATTAAGTAAGCCGAGTCTTGCTAAATTTGGTAAATTTTTGTTATTATATTCAATTGTATGTAAAAGGGTATTCGCAGATTCATCATGAAATTCTTTTGCATCAAGTGATGCCCCTACTCCCATACTATCAAGAACAATTAAAAAAATTCGTTTATATTTTTTATAAATATTTTTCATTGTATTCATATCCTCCATTTTCATTATAACTAATTTTTTTATAAAAGAAAAAGAAAATGTCAAAAAAAAGACATTTCTTTACAATTTATTTTAAACTTTTATTTTTTTTATTTCTAAAAAAATTCCTGTATATTCTTCATAATATTCTTTTAAGAAAAATTCTAATTCTTCAATAATTTTATTTGATGTAAGATTTAATTTATCTATTTTAAAAATATCTATATTTTGAAATAAATTTAAAAGTTTCAAAGTATTTTTAGAAAACAAAAAGCTTTCTTGATAGCAATTTTTGCAAACACTTCCTGGTATATTTAAATCAAAAGTTAAAATCTCTTGGGAACCACATAAAGAGCATTCTAAAAAATTTGGTTTTACACCTAAAAAAGTAAGTAGTTTTACTTCAACTATCATAGAAATAACTTTAGGATCAAACCCATCTTCTATTTTTAATAAAGCATCTCTTACAATTGGAAATAGATTTTTATCATTATAATCTTTTAAAACCTGTTTTACTATATTAACTATTCGATTTAAATAAATCATTTTAGAAAAATCAGTCATAGTATTCTTTAAAGAATTTATGATACTTCCTTCAATAAGAGTACTAATTCCTTTTTCTTTATAGTTAATAGTAAAACTAGCATAAACAAATTTCATACTAATTCCTCGAAGTTTACTTTTCATAGTCCTTGATCCTTTAGACATAACAGAAATATATCCGTGATCAAACGTTAATATATTTAAAATTTTACTAGTTTCACCATAATTAGTTTCATTTAGTATGATTCCTTCGATTGTTTCTTTCATCTTTTCCCCTTAATTCCTGATATAAAAGATAATATTTAACATTTCCTGTTTTTTGAAACAATTTCCATATTAAGTTTTCCATAATATCACCATTTATATCATGTAACTTTTATTTATTTTTATTCAATATCTAGATCATCTTTTAATCCAAGTTCTTTTAAATATAATTCTTTGTCTCGCCAATTTTTAAGTGTTTTTACATATAAAGACAAATAAACTTTTTTTCCAAAATATTCTTCTAAATCACTTCTTGCTTCCGTTCCAATTTTTTTTAGCATAGAACCATTCTTTCCAATAATAATTTTTTTTAAATTATCGCGATCAACAACAATTAAAACTCCTAGTCGAACAAGTTTTTCTTCTTCTTCATATTCTTCAACATAACAAGTAACAGAATGTGGTATCTCTTCTTCAGTATTTCGAAGAATTTTTTCTCTTACTAATTCAGATACCATTAAATTTGTTGGAAGATTCGTTATATAATCCTCATCATAATAGATGATATCATCTTTTAAATACTTTTTAATGGTTTTTATTAGGGAATCAATGTTTATATTTTTAACAGCTGAAATAGGTACAATTTCCTTGAATGGATATAATTCTTTTAATTTATCAATTTCTTTTAATAATACTGGTTTATTTTTTAATTTATCAATTTTAGTTAATATTAATATAACATCTCTTTCTTCTTGTTTTAATTTATCAAGAATAAATTCATCACCTTTTCCAAATCCATCTTTTATATCAACTAAAAATAATACTAAATCTATATCTTTAGTCATTGCATAAGCTTTTTTATTTAAAATAGTTTCTAATTTATGACGAGGTTTATGAATTCCAGGTGTATCTACAAATATAATTTGAGATTCAGAATCATTATAAACTCCTTCAATAATATTTCTAGTTGTACCTGATTTATCACTAGTAATTGCAATCTTTCTTTGTAAAATACTATTTAAAAGAGTACTTTTTCCAACGTTAGGGCGACCAACTATACTTACAAAACCACTTTTCATTTTAAATCCTCAACAGAAAATGGATAAGGACAAAGTTCTTCTACCAAATGAACTTCTGTATTTCCCTTTGGATTCATACAAATTACTTCTTTGTCTTTTTCATAAAATTCTAAAATAACTTGCCTACACATCATACAAGAAAAACCAATTTTATCGTTATCACACATAACATATAGTTTTTCAAAATCACCCTTTTTATATCCATTTGCAATAGCATTTAATATGGCACTACGCTCTGCACAAATTGATGCACCATAGGAAGCATTTTCAACATTAACCCCACTAAATTCATGCCCATCTTTGGTAACTACAATGCTACTTACTCGATAATTTGAATAAGGACTATAACTATTTTTAAGTAAATTTTCTAATTTTTCTTTCATTTTAAATTCCTTTCTATATATTCCTTTACAGGACTAAAAGTTTTTCTATGTTCATCAATAATTCCATATTTATCTATTGCTTCGACATGTTTTTTAGTAGGATATCCTTTATTATGTTTAAAATCATACATAGGATACTTTTCATCAAGTAAAATCATCATTTTATCTCTTGTAACTTTAGCAATAACACTTGCAGCAGCAATACTCAAACTCTTACTATCTCCTTTAATAATAGATGTTGATGGAATATCAATGTCAAGTCTCATAGCATCAATTAAAACATGTTCTGGCTTTATCTTCATATTACTAATAGCATCTACCATAGCAAGTTTAGTTGCTTCATAAATATTAACCTCATCAATAACTTTTTCAGAAATAATTCCTATTCCTATACTAATTGCATCATGCATTAATATGTCATAAAACTTTTCACGTTTCTTTTCACTTAACTTTTTAGAATCAGTTAATCCATCAAGTTTATAATTAAGTGGAAGAATAACACAACTAGCAACTACTGGTCCAACTAATGGGCCACGACCTACTTCATCAATTCCACCTATTAAACTAATTCCTGAATCAATTAACTCTTTTTCATATATATACAAGTCTTCCATTATAAATTACTTAACTTTTCTTTAATAAGAGTACTAACTTCTTTCATATCACATTTACCCTTAACAAGTGGAGTAACTTCTTTCATAATTTGACCCATATCTTTATTACTAGTTGGATTTACTTTAAGAAAAACATCTGAAATAATTTTTTCAAGTTCTTCTTTAGTTAATTGTTTAGGTAAATAACTTTGTAAAAAATTAATCTCTTCTTCTGTTTTTGAAATAAGATCACTTCTATTTCCTTTTTTAAATTCTTCAATTGATTCACGTCTTGTTTTAATTCCTCGACTCAACATATCAATAACTAATTCATCATTAATCTCAACTTTTTTATTAATATGTTCAAGATCAACATCTCCTTTAATTCCTCTTAAAGTTTGAACATATCCCATATTTTTTTCTTTCATAAACTTAACAATATCTGCTTTTAATGTCTCATACATATTTAATCACTCTCCAAAATAATTATAACTTAAAACTTTAAAAAAGTATAGAATAAATTTAGGTCATTTAACTATATTTTTAAAATTAAAAATAGAATAATA
>CACZOV010000003.1 GCA_902782915.1 uncultured Erysipelotrichaceae bacterium
AATCTGAGTATAGGACAAGTTTTAAAAATTCCAAACTAAAAGAACTATTAGAAAATAATTCTAATAATTCTTTTTAATTTTCTTCTAATTTAACACTTACTAACTTTGATACTCCAGACTCTTGCATAGTAATACCATATAAAGTCTTAGCATATTCCATAGTTCTTTTTTTATGAGTAATAAGAAGAAATTGAGTTTTATTTTTATAACTTTCTAAATAAGTTCCAAAGTTATCTACATTAGCTTCATCAAGAGCTGCTTCTACTTCATCAAATATACAAAATGGAACACTTCGAATATTCAAAATAGCAAATAATAAACTAATCGCAGTTAATGTTTTTTCTCCACCCGATAAAAGGGTTACTGTTTTTAATTTTTTTCCTGGAGGACTAGCAATAATATCTACTCCTGTTTCTAAGATATTATCTGGATCTGTTAAAGTAATACTAGCATCTCCCCCTTTAAACATTTCCTTAAAGACTTTTTTAAATTCAATTTCAAGTTCTTTAAAAGTTTTTAAAAAGTCACTTTGCATAACATCATCCATATCATTAATAATAGAATATAACATTTCTTTAGCATGTAATAAATCATCTCTTTCGGAAGATAAATATAAATATCTTTCATTAACACTTTCAAACTCTTTAATAGAATCTATATTGACCATACCAATATCTTTTAAATCTCTTTTTAAAGAATCTATTTTTTCTTTTGCACTTATTAAATCTAATTCTTGTTGATATTCTTCTTTAGCTCTTTCATAAGTTAAATTATATTCTTGATTTAATTGATTTAATTTTTCATCTAATTGATAATCTAATTTTGATAAATCTAATTTTAATTCATTAAGCTCTTTTTCTAAATTTAAATTACGTTGGCGATTTTCTTTATTTATTCCTTCTAATTCTTCTTTTTCCTTTTGTAATTCATCTTTTAAAGAAACTAAATCATTTATTTTCTCTTCAAGCATTTCACATTCAAAAGATTTATCATAAAACTCTTTATCTAATGTATTTTCTTTTATACCATTTAATGATGATAATTCTTCTTTATTTAAATCAAGTTCTTTTTTGGTATTCAACAAATTATTTTTTATATTATTTAAAGAATCTATTGTTTTAATCAATTCAGAACGATTCTTTAAAATATTTCTATCTAAATCAGTTATTTCTTGATCTATAGTTACTAAATTAGTATTAATTCTTTCTTTAGTTTCTTCTTTTTTTATAATTTCTAATTTAAGAGATGTAATATTACTTTTTAATGAAGCATTAGTTTTTAAATCTAAACTTCCTCCTGTAACACTTCCTCCTACATGAATAACTTCACCATCAAGTGTTACAATTCTATACTTATTTTGAATTAATTTACTAATACGATTAGCATTTTCTAAAGTATTTACAACTATAATATTTCCAAATTGATTTAATACAATATTAGAAAACTTTTCATCATATTCTAAAAAATCACTTAATATTCCTAAATAACCTTCTTCTTTTAGGATGATATTTAAAGTTTCTTGATCAACAAATTTTTTCTTTATAATCTGAAGTGGTAAGAACGTTGCTCTTCCTAAATGATTATTCTTTAAATAAGAAATAGCATTTTTTATCGAATAATCATCTTCAGCAATTAAGAAATTTTTATTGCTAATACTTACTACATCAAATGCTTTTTGATAACTCGCATTTACATTTATAATATTTGCTAAAGCATCAATTATTCCTGTTAATTTTGGATTATCTAAAATAGATCGAACATTCATATTTAAATAAGCATTACTAGTTAAATTATTATTTAATATTTCTAGTTTATTATTAAACTCAAGTATTTCTTTAGATAATAAATTATACTCTTTAGTATTTTTATCTTTTCTATTTCTTAACTCATTTATAGAATCAATTTGAGAATTTAAGACTTTTTCTAATTCTATCTTTTTAGTATTAACTTTATCTAGATCTTTTTCTAATATTTTTAAACTATTTTCTAAAGTTAAATTCTTTTCTTTTAAATACTCTATATTTTCAAATACTTTAATATCATTTGAATCATATTTTTCTCTTTCTTTTAAGATTAAACGACGTCTATTTAATTCCTCTTTTTCTTTTGTTTTTTGTATTAAACTAGTATTTAGTTCTTGAAGTATTCTAGAGTATTCTAATTCTTTTACTTTTAAAGAATCAATTTTAGGATCATTTAATAAAGTATTAAGATGCAAAAGTTCCTCTTCTAACATTTTTTCTTTAGATTTTTTTTGTTGATATTCTAAATTTTTATTTGTTATAAATAAAACAAGATAAGAAATTTCTATATTTTGGAGAGTTTCTTTAATTTCAAGATATTTTTTAGCTTTCTCACTTTGTTCTTTCAAAGGATTTAGTCTATTTTCAACTTCAGTTATAATATCATTTACTCTTGATAAATTTAAATTGGTTTTATCTAATTTTTTAAATGCTTCTTCTCTTCTTTTTTTATATTTTAAAATTCCAGCTGCTTCTTCAATTACAATTCGTCTTTCTGATGGAGTTGAAGATAGTATTTTATTAATATCACCTTGTCCTATAATATTAAAAGATTCTCTTCCAATATTACTATCTAAAAATAAGTCTAAAATATCTTTTAATCGACATTTTTCTCCATTTAAAAAATATTCATTTTCACCTGTTTTATATAGTCTCCTTTTAACAGATACGTTGTTAGCTTTAATATTTAAATAATTATCACTATTATCAAATGTTAAACTAACAGATGCTGAATGCATTGGACTTCTGTTATTAGATCCATTAAAGATAACATCCGGCATCATATTTCCACGAAGGCTCTTAACTGATTGTTCTCCTAATACAAACCTTATTGCATCAACTATATTACTTTTTCCTGATCCATTTGGTCCAACAATACAAGTAATATTATTATCTAAATTCAAAGTTATTTTATCTGCAAATGATTTAAAACCTGATATTTCTATTTCCTTTAAATACATAAGTACTCCTATCTTCCTTAATAATTATAACAAAAGAAAAATGAGAATTCAAGTTCTCATTTAATCTACTATATATGGATCATCAAAAGTTCCAGATCCTGATATGATTTTAACGTTAGATTTCAAATGATATGATGGGCGAACAGCACACGGGTTAGGAGGATGATTGCCATCTCCAGTGCCAGAGTTTGAGGCGATCCAAACACTCCATGAACTATATTTAGTGATCAACCACATATCTATTGAATTACCATTTCCTTGTTGGGTTGCAAACATCTCTCCATATCTTAGTAATCCGACATTAAATGTATTACTTAACGTCTTTGCACACTCACTTGTTGTATCAGTTGTTGCAACACTACAAATACTTAATTTATAACTTCCTGAATTTCCTACTTTTCCAATATAATATGTACTACTAATGAGCTTATCTTTAAATGACAAGTTATTATACCAAGTATTATTCAAGTAATAATCCCATGTTTCATTAGTTGTTCCATTTCCATATGTTGTACCAGCGTCACTAGCAACTCCATATCCCTTAGTATTTGCAGTTTTTCCTCCATTATCATAAGTTGCATAATTCATGGAAACAATTTTAGTTATTTTATTGTCATCTTCTATTCCAACTATTCTATAAAGTGGAGCAGCATCATAATTATCGCCTACACCTTCACTTTTAAATTTAATATACTCTCCACTAATTCTACTATTAATAAGCTCATTTTCCCTGCCTGTTGCTTTATTAGTCGTCGTTATTATATATGGATCATTATATAATCCTGAGCCACTGGAAAAAGAGACTCCAGGTTTAACAATAATTGATGGACGAACACCTCTTACAACAATTGGAAAATCACCACTATAATAACCTTGGTTAGTAACTTCTCCAATCGAACCAGTACCATATGCACTCAACTCACCAGTTGGATTTAATAACCAAAAATAATAACCTATATTTAAATAACCAATCGAATATACATTTTCTTGATAACTTTTAGAGTATTCATAGCCATTTAATAAGCCTACCTTAGCTATACTACTTGGAATCATAGTAGAAAGCAATTTACCATTTTCATCATATTCAGCTGGTTTTATAACATCTATACCTGAATTTGTCATAGTAGCATTCCAATATTTAGTTGTATCTATTATTTCATCATAATCTACTAAAGTATCTAAGAAATCTTCATTTAACCACTGGTACATATATGATTTACTAACTACTACTTCGCCTGTTTCAGGATCTACTTCTTCTTTATAAAACCATCTTTCACCACTATCATAATTATAAGAAATTGTTGTAATATTATTTTCAGTTACAAGTTTCATTGAGCCATCATTATATATAGCTACTATTCTCCACATCTTGCCACTATACCAAACATAATTAAATTTTATGCAGTATTTTGATCCTGATATATAAGTTATTCCATCTTCTTCTATATATGTTCTACAGGTACTATTCTCCTTTTTAGCAATTTCTTTAACTGTTTCACTTGTTTTTATAGTTGATGTTGATAAATCAATATAAGATATATAATCATCGTGTTTTAATAAGAGAATTTTTTTATCATCTTCTATTTTTAAATATCTTAAATAATCTCTTATATCACTATCTATTTGAGTATCTCTTTCAAGTTCATCTAAATAACTTGTATTTATATATAATAAAGAATCATCATCATTAAAATTTATTAAATCATCTATATCATCACATTTTAATATATTATCTGTAAAATCATTACAAGTTAATAATTTATAATTATTTGATGTTATACTTGAATAATTTCTATCTGATTCAAGTATTTTTCGATATTGATAAACGTCATATGTTGTATCCAAGTCATCATAGTAAGATAATTCATCATATCTTCCAAGAAGTGGTACAACGCTATTATATAATACCGTAAATATTAATAAAACAAAAATTGTTACTACTAGTGTTTCTGCTAATACAAATCCCTTTTTATTCATATCACACCTACCATATAATTATTATATAATATTTTTTTTTAAAAGAAAAGAAAAATCAAAGTTTTCTTGATTTTTCTTAAGTTCTTGATTTGTAAACAACTACATCATTATATTTTATTTTATAAGAAGTTAACTTGGTATATTTAAAATCAATTACTGTTTCAATAGT
>CACZOV010000004.1 GCA_902782915.1 uncultured Erysipelotrichaceae bacterium
ATCTGTTGACATTTCAAACTTAGCCATCCAAAATCCTGTTAATTCTTCTCCATTACAAGTTCCGTCAGTATTTTTAGTTCCAAAACAAAAGGCAGGATGGGTATAAGTACTTTTATGATTTATAATACTTCCATTAGTTGTATCTGTACATATTTCTGAGTGATCTGAATCATCACTTGTTAATATATCATCATGACATTTTACTGTTCCTGTTGTATCTATTCCGTGTTCAAACATTACTTTAATTTCTTGTTCTTCTGCTGTTTCATTGTTTCCATTAAAAATTACATATTTATATCTTGGAATCCATACCCACATTGTTGTTATATCATCCATTGATATTTCTGTACCATTTGCTGCATTTAAATAGTAATCTCTTGTTTGAGTTCCACTTTCTTTAACTGTTACAGCATTAGCCCACATTTGTTCGTCATAATCAAACCATTTATATGTACTATTTAAATTTTTGCTATCAGCTTTTTTCCATACTCCTTCAGTATCATTTGTTGCTTCATAATAAACTGGAATCATATTGTCTGTAAGTTCTGGGTAATTTGCACCACTTTTATCTAGGTTAGAACTTTGCATTCCTTCTACTAATATTGCTTTTTTAAAAGTTGCACCATTTGCAGTACTATTATAATCTACCCAACAAATAAGTTCATATGTAATTGTTGTATCTTTATCTATACTTCCAGAATCAATTAAACCTGTTGACTCTAAATTTGTTATTTCAAATGTTTCTGATTGATTACTTCCAATAGTTCTTGTTAATTGATATCTTACATCACTATTTTTTAATGTACTTACATTTGTATCATCAACTAAACTAACTTTATAATTTGCAACTATATCTCCATTATTTTTTATAGCAAAAGTTACTTTATTCTCTGTTTTACTTAATCCTTCAGCATCACTCATCGGATAGGTATTATTCATTGTTATATTTGTTATATCAGTTATTAAATCTACATGAAAATCTGCAATTGTTAAATTATTATTACTTCCTTCGGTGTTTGTTCTTAAATATGCTAAACTATATCCTATATATAACATAAGTACTAAACTTGCTATTATAACTAACATTTTCTTTTTCATTCTCGTCACCTATTCTTCTTAAATTATATCATACATTTAGAAAAAAACAATATTAGAAGTGAATTATTTTTTTCCAAATAAGTAAACCTACTATAATTACAAGTAATAATAATATACCAATTATTATAAAAATTACTTTTTTATTAGTTTTAGTTTCATTTTTAAAACTTTCATCCATTTCTTCTTCAAAATCTTCTTTAGTAACTTCTAAATCTTTAACCATATCTTGACTCATATCATCCTTATGAATAATACTTGTATCAATTAATGATGTATCAAGAATAGGTTCTTCAAGTGGAGCCATAATCGTTGTATCATGATCAGGCATTAAGTCAGAAAGTAGTGTATCATCTTTTTCTTTTTCACGATTTTCTTCATTGATACTTTCTATAATACTATTTAAATCATTTTCTTCAATAAAATTTCTTTTTAAATTATCATCTACCCTATTTTTAATTGCTTCATTGATTAAATCATTAATATCATAATTTTTTTCTTCATAAAAATATGGAGTAATAACTTCTTTATTTATTTTAATATCATCTTGTTTATCATTCTCTATTTCTTCAGTAAATTCTTTTATATCATTAATATCCACATAAGCATTATTCAAATAAACATCGGTATATAACTCTTGATTTTTATTTATTCTAGTTTGTTTAGAACTATCTGTATTTTCGTCTTCATAACGATCCATTCTCACTATACCACCTACTTTATTTATATATTATCATAAAAATTCAAAAAAAAAAAGAGAATAATTACTCTTTTCTAAAATTTATTTTTCTTCATTTAATTCAGTAAGTCTTTCAAATGCAAGACGTGCTTCAAGATCGTATTTTAACATATCTTTTCCACCAAATTCTTTTTCAATTTCCTCTTTAGATGTTTTGTACTCATTTGCTAACTTTTCAAGTTCTTTTTCAATATCTTCTTCTGTTACTTCAATTTTTTCTAATTTAATAATTTCTTCTAGAATTAAACGATATAAAACATTTTTATAGGCTTCAGGTTCTAGATTATTTCGCATATCTTCTTCTTTTGTTTTAGTAAATTGATAGTAAAGATCTAAAGAAATTCCTTGATATTTTAAATTTTCTTCAGCACGATGCATTAATCTATCTATTTCTTCATTTACCATTTCTTCTGGAATATCAACATCTGTATTCTTAGAAATAGCATCCATCAATTCTTCAATAAATTTATTTTCAATATCAGACTTTTTATGTGTTTCTAAATGTTCTTTAATACTTGCTTTTAATGTCTCTTCTGAATTAACTCCTTCCATTCCTAAATCTTCAAAGAATTCTTCATCAAGTTCTCTTTCTTCTTTAGTTTTAATTTCATGAACTGTTACTTTAAAGATAGCATCGCGTCCCTTTAAGTTATCAGCATGATAATCACTTGGGAATGTCACTTTAATATCTTTTGTTTCTTCTTTATCCATTCCAATTAATTGTTCTTCAAATCCTGGAATAAAAGTATTAGATCCAATCACTAAGCTATAGTTTTCAGAAGATCCTCCATCAAACTCAACTCCATCAACCATTCCTACGTAATCAATTATTACAGTATCTCCATTTTCTACTTTTCCATTTTTTATAACAAGCTCTGCATAATGTTCTTTTAAATGATTAATTTCATCATTAATCTCTTCATCTGTAACAACTAGTTTATCTTTCTTAATTTTTAAATCTTTATAATTTTTTATTGTAAGAGAAGGTTTTGTAATAATTGTAAATATAAATTCTATTTTTTCTTCACTAATATTTTTAATATTTACAGTTGGTTCAACAACAGGAACTACTTTTGCTTCTTCAATTGCTTTTAAATATGCATTATTAACAACTAAATCTGCTGCATCTAAAAATAAACTTTCGATTCCATTTTTCTTAACATATATATCATATGGAACTTTACCTGGACGAAATCCATCCATTTTTATATTTTTTTGATTTTTTAAAAATGCATCTTTTATAGCCTTTTTCCATTCTTCGCCTTCAATTATTTTTGTTAACTCTAATCGATTTTTTTTATTTTTTTCCATAATCCACCTCACAAGTCGATATTATACAAGATTTTTCTTAAGTTTTCAAGAAATTTATGATCTTTTTTCTATTTTAAATATGGTAATAGTTTAAAAAAATTAAACGTTTAAAAATATTTTATTTCTTTTCTTCTTTATAATTATATGTTAGCATATATGAAAAAATGTCAAATAGGAATTATTTTTGGAAAAAATCCTTATTTAGTAGAAAAATTTATAAATTAGTAGTATAATTTAGTATAGGTGGTGTTAGTGAATTATCCAGGTGGTATAACAAAAAAAACAACAATCATCAAAAATGATGTAAATTATAAAAATAGAGGTATGAATTTAGAAAACGATTTAAATATTACCAATAACTATTATATAGAAAAAAATATTGCATATATTTATAAAAAACCTACTCCAATTAAAGTAGTAAAAGCTGAATATAACAAGAATAAAAATCGAATAATTACAGAAGCTTATTATAGCGAACCATCAACAACAGACTATAATGGAATATATAAAGGAAATTATATTGATTTTGAAGCCAAAGAAACAAAGAATAAAACAGGC
>CACZOV010000005.1 GCA_902782915.1 uncultured Erysipelotrichaceae bacterium
TACCACTTTTTAATAAAAAGATAAAGTAATAATTACTCTATCTGTAAACTACCAAAATATTTTTTACTTTATATATTTAAAATAATTTTTATAAAACTTATAATTATTATTATTAATTTTCTTAATAACCTTTTTCTTATTCCTATTACTAATTCTTTTAACTATTCTATTATTTCTAATATAATAATTAATTCCTATAAAACTAAAACCCTCATAATATACAAACAAGAGAGTGCATACCATTTACACTCTCAAAATAACTTAATGCGAGTTTACAGTCACTTTCATTCTTTGACAATCGTGACATCGAGATTTTTCTATTTTAGTCTTTGAAATAATCTCCAACAAGGAATATGACTGTTTATAGCCTTGTATGATTAACTTAATTATTTAACATAATCAATAAGATTCTATAAGCTCTAAGGCGAACACCGTTCGCATTCGACGGACCATTGCTGCTGCCGTTACCGCTATTGTTGACGTAGCGGACGTTCGATCCAAATCATCATACACCCAATTAATTCAGTAAATTAATCAATATATATTATATATACAAAATTTCAAAAGAAAATACAATTGACATTTTTTGACAATATAATTATGGATTATTGTATCCAACTATATATGGATTATTTAAAGTTCCTTCACCACTCAAAATTATGATATCAGATTTTAGATGAATAGAAGGGCGAACACCATACGCATTCGACGGACTATTGCGGTTGCCGCGACCGGTATGGTCGACGTATCGGACGATCGATCCACTATATGGTGTTATAAGCCACATATATGTTGGACTTACATCGCCGGTAGTCTCTCTTGTTGCAAACATCTCTCCAAATCTTAAAAGTCCAACTTGAAAAGACGCAGGTGTTACTTTACTACAATTTCTAGTTGTTGCATCACTTTCTGAGGCACAAATACTTAATTTATAATTAGGGTGAGCGCTTGATGAATTTCCAACTGTTCCTATATAATATAATCCTTCTGTAAATTTGTCTCCATATGTTGTTTTTAATGAATAATACCAACCACCTTCGGAATCACTATTTAAATATGTATACCATCCATTACTATCTTGACACTGTCCAAAAGTTGTTTTTTGAGCATCTGTTCCTGTTGAACAATAGGATTTTGTATTAGCAATTGTTCCTTCATTATCGTAAGTTGCAAAATCCATAGCTACTATTTTTGTTACATCATCATCATTTGCATCTTTTTCTACTCCAACAATTCGATATAATGGAGACAATACTTCTGATGATTCATTTTTTATTTTTACATACTCTCCACTATAACTATAAGTATTTCCATTTTTGACAAATACTCTTTCGTTTACTTTAGTTGTACCTAGTACTGGGGAATCTAAATCTCCTACTATTTTATATGGAGAATCACTTGTTCCACTTCCAGTCATACTGATACTAGATTGCAAGATTATAGAAGGGCGAACACCGAACGCAGCCGACGGACTATAGTTGTTGCCGCTACCGTTACGGTAGACGTAGCGGACGTTCGATCCACTATAAGGTGTTAAAGTCCACCAATAATAACCAATATTTAAATAGTTTGTAGATGTTGTTGCATTATTATTGGCATATGCTTTTTGATATTCATACATACTTAAAAGTCCGACAGGGGCAGTCGTTGTTTGCTGATTATTTGCTGTTATAGATGATGGTTTTATAGCAGTAGAAGTTTCATCTATCGTGTAATTCCATAGAGCATTAGTCTTTATAATTGTTCCATTTGGATCATATAAGGTATCTAAGAAATCTTCATTTAACCACTGATACATATATGATTTTGCACCTGTATCGGTTTTATAAAACCAGGTTTCTGTATCTGGGTAATTGTAAGCAATACTTGTTATATTATTATTTGTAACTAGCTTCATTGATCCATCATTATATATTGCTACTATTCTCCACATCTTGCCACTATACCAAACATAATTAAAATCTATACAAGTCTTTGTTCCTGATATATAAGTCATTGGATTTCCAAAGTCATCGGTATCAGCAACAGTTGTTTTATTTGCACATGTACCTGTTTTAACAGATGCAGCAAGTACTTTTTCACTTACAGGAATTGGAGTTAACTCTATTTCATTTTGACCTTCTTCTAAGTTAATTGGATATCCTGCAAGTCCTCCTATTCCAAATAGATTTATTGTTAAGGAATTTGCTCCTGTATTTTTAAATGTTAAAGTAAATGTTTTAAATGAAGTCATCTCGCCTTCTACAATATTATTTTGAAAGTCTGTTGGTGATTTTACAGTAAAAGTTGAATCACCACTTTTAGTATAATACATTTTATATCCTATTTCATTTAAATTAGTAGAATTTAAAGTTACATTTATAGTTTGTTCTCCTCCACTTGCTAAAGTAAATGAATTATTAGTAACATTTGTTGATAAAGTTAAATTAATTGTACCTGTTTTTAATACAACTACATTATTTTGAATTACAGTTACTTCAAATAATGCATATGAATAATATAAGCTTAAAGCTAATATATTAATAAGAATTAATACTAATACAAATTTTTTATTTAAATTAATTTCTTTTCTTAAATTCATAACTCCTCCCAAAAGAAAATATAGTAGAACGACTTCTCTATTCTTATTTCATTCTACTATATTTTTAATATTATTTCAAGTCTTTTTTTAAATCATATAAAAAGTTTATGGCATCTATTGGAGTAGTTGTTAAGAGATCTAAATCTTTTATTTTTTTTATAGTTTTATCTTCTTCATGAAAATCAAATGTTGTTTGAATAACTTCTCTTTTTTTATTTTTATTTGATGTTTCATATGTATTTAATATTTCTTGAGCTTTTTTAATAACTGAATTTGGTAAATGAGCAAGAGAGGCAACATTTATTCCATAACTTTTAGAAACTGATCCATCCATTACTTTATGTAAAAAAGTAATACTACCATTTTCTTCAATTGCTTCTACATGAACATTTTTTATTTTTTTTAGTTTTTTAGTAAGATCTGTTAATTCATGATAATGGGTTGAAAATAAAGTTTTTGCATGAATTTCATTATGAATATATTCAAGAATTGCATATGCAAGACTCATTCCATCATATGTTGCTGTACCACGTCCTAATTCATCAAATAAAATTAAACTATCACTTGTTGCATTTTCTAGTGCATAGTTAGCTTCTTTCATTTCAACCATAAAAGTTGATTCTCCGCTTACTAAATCATCACTTGCACCAATTCGAGTGAATATTTTATCAAAAATTGGAATTGAACATGATCGACAAGGAACAAATGATCCTATTTGAGCCATTATAACAATAATTGCAAGTTGTCTCATATAAGTTGATTTACCAGCCATATTAGGACCTGTTATAAGTAAGCAATCAACATTATCCATAATAATATCATTAGGAACATAATCTGTTTTATTTACAGCTTCAACTACTGGATGACGACCGTCAATAATATTAATTTCATGATTATTATTAAATATAGGTCTTATTAACTTATATTTATCTGCAATAGTTGCTAAAGAAATTAATACATCAACTTCTCCTAAAATATTACTTATTTCTTGAATATCAGATACTTTTTCCAAAACTTTATTTCTTATTTCATTAAATAGATTATATTCTAAAGAAATAATTTTTTCATCCGCTGTTGCTATTATTTGTTCTTTTTCTTTTAAAGACTGGGTTATATATCTTTCTCCTGTTGTAAGAGTTTGTTTTCTAATATAACCAAATTCATCTTTAATATCTTTAATACTTCCTTTAGATACTTCTATATAATAGCCAAATACTTTATTATAGCCAATTTTTAAATTCTTAATACCTGTTTTATTTCTTTCTTCTTGTTCTTGATTTAAAATAAAATCTTTACTATTATTTTTAATATCTCGAAGTTCATCAAGATCCTTGTTATAACCCTTCTTTATTAAATTACCTTCTTTTAAAGACAAAGGAGCATCTAAATTAATCGAATTATCAAGTAAATTTCTTATATCATCTAAAGTTTTTAATTTTTTATCATAATTAATTTTTTCAAGTTCATGATTTATTTCTGGTAAAATATTTAAAGATTTTAAAAGTTGAATCATATCTCTTGCATTTAAATTACCATAACTAATTCTTCCAATTAATCTTTCAAGATCATATATATCTAATAAATATTTAGATATATTTTCTTTAACTAAAAAGTTCTTTAAAAATAGTTCTATATAGTTAAATCTTCTTTCAATTATTTCTTTTGATCTAAATGGTGAAAGTAAATTTTGTTTTAAAAGTCTTCCACCCATTGCTGTTTTTGTTTTATCTAAAAACCATAAAAGAGAATTATTTTTAGTATTATCTCTAATTGTCTCAGTTAATTCTAAATTCTTTTTAGTATGAAAATCAAATAATAAATGTTCTTTTTCTTCTTTTTTTTCTACTTTTTTTAAATACTTTAACTTACTTTTTTTAGTCTCTGTAACATAAGTTAATAAATGTTTAATAGAAGTTAATAACCTCTTATCAGATACATCTTTATATATATTTAAATATTCAGGATACTCAATTATCTTATCAGTTATAGTTACTAAAAGATTATAAATCGTTTTTAAATTATAAAGTATTTCTCGATCAGTTGTACTACTAGAAATTATTTCTTTTATATTATAGTTTATTAATTCTCTATAAATACTTTCTTTATCTTTCAATAGAATTGTATTTATTTCACCTGTTGAAATGTCTGCATAAGTCATAGCAAAAGTATCGTCAAATTGATAAATACTTGCAATATAGTTATTATCCATTCCTGAAACATCATCCATAACAGTTCCTCGGGTTATTACTTGAACAACATCTCTTTCAACCATTCCACGAGATTCTTTAGGATCAGTTAATTGCTCACAGATTGCAACTTTATAACCTTTATCAATAAGTTTTGAAACATACCCTGAATAGGAATGATACGGAACTCCACACATAGGAACTCTTTCACTAAGCCCTGCATTTCTTCCAGTTAAAGTTAGACTAAGCTCTCTACTAGCAATTTCAGCATCTTCAAAAAACATTTCATAAAAATCTCCCAAGCGAAAAAAGATAATCGTATCTTCATAGTTATCTTTTATTTCCATATATTTTGCCATCATAGGAGCAAGTTTACTTCTATCTACTTCACATCTTTTCATATATCTCCCCTTATTTCTTATTATAGCAATAATAAGTTTATTTTTCAAAGAAGTAGCATTTTCTTGACATTTTATTTTTTATTTAAAACTATAAATTATTTTATAATATTATCTTTAAATAAACTGATAAATTCATTTTTTATTAATTCTTTATTAGCAATTCTTGTATCATTTATTGTATTTATTTTTTTAGTATAATATTTATCATTTTCTCTATCATAAATACTAAGATAAATAGTATGATTATCAATAGATTCATTAAACGGATCTTTATCTTTTATTGTTCCTGTTATTCCTACTCCATAACTTGATCTAGTATATAGGGAAATAGCTTTACTCATTGCTTTTGCACATTCAATACTATAAACTCCATATTTTTTGATTAATTCTTCATCTACTCCCATTTTAATTTTAAAATCATTACTATATGTTACCGCTCCAAATTTAAAGACTAAACTTGAGCCACTTATATTAGTAATACATGATGCAAGATATCCTCCACTACAAGATTCCATTGTACTTATTTGTTTATTAATACTTTTTAAATATTCAATAATTGTTTCCATAATTCTCCTTTAATTTACTTGTTCCATCTAAATAATTAATTTCTATATTATCTTCAACATTATAAATAAAAACATTAAATTTTAATCCTCGACCTTGATCTTCAACAGACATAGCTTCAATTTCTACACCAGTTGCAAGTAAATTATTTTTTTCAAATATAGGAGTTACTCTATATAAAACATGATTCTTAGTCTTTTTAATATAACTTGCTACCTGATTTTCAAATTCAAGCATTGTTCTTGCATTCATTGTTCTAGTACATGTAATTAAATTTTTAGGATTAGCATTTTCTCCAGTTAATTGAAATCCTATTAAATGGCATCTATTATATAAATATTTACCATCAACAAAATCATATTTTACAGTTTGCCATCCAGATGGCTTAATCATTCCAATTTTATCTCTTTCAACAGTTGGCATTAAATCTACTCCAATATTTGCAAAAGCAACACCACATCTACCAAGAATATCTAAATCACTATAATGTTCAAATGATGAAGTTGTAAAATACTCATCATCAAAAACTGGATTATTACCATTTATAAATATATACTTTTCTCCATTATACTCTGGAATATCTTCTAAAGCATAAGATTTAGTAAATGTATTTATTAAAACAAGTTCTATGTCATTTTTATAATAAGTTAAAAGACAAAAAACAAGAATAATTAAAATACTTTTAAAAAAACTTTTCTTTTTCTTTTTATATCTTGCCAAATTGATCACACTACTTTCTTTTATAGAATACAAAAAAAAATTAAATTTGTCAAAAAAGATATTAAAACTTACTCATATTATTGGTTTTTAAAAGAAAAATAAAGTAAATATCTCATTAACTATTTGCTAATTGGGTTATTTACTTTACTAAAAAAATTATTAGAAATCTTATGCCTTATAATATCTTTGGTTTCTACTTGTCGGGTTATCTGGATTTGTCATTTTAATCAATCCATTTTCTATAGCAGGTTTTAAATAATTTTGTCGAAATGATTTTTTCGATTTAAGACCAATTTTTTCAAGTAATTCATTAGATGTCATCGGAATATTCTCGTCCATTATATCCAAAAGTTTTTTTACATAGATACTAGTATAATTAGAAGATTTTTTTGCACTTTCTACTAACTTGGTTAATACTTCATTAATCATTTTAAGCATAAATTCTATAAATAATGTTGATTCTCCTGATAAATTACAACTTTGAATTGCATTGTAATAATCTTCTTGATATTCTTTTATTTCAGTTTCAATCGGTACATACTCAAATATTTCTTCCCATTTTGATAAAATTACATTTTGCCATAACCTCACCATTCTCCCATTACCATCACTAAATGGATGTATAAATACAAATTCATAATGGAACACTGATGATAATATAAGTGGATGTATTTTATTTTCATTTTTTTTCATCCATGTAAATAACTGAGACATAAGTGTATCCACCATTTCAGGTTTAGGAGCGACAAATATACATTTATTTCCATCAAATACTCCTTCATCTCCAGTTCTAAATTCTCCACTTTCATCAACAGTTAAATAAGTCATAATCCCATGAATTTTTTTTAAATCATCAATTGAATATGGGTTAATATCTTTAATCATATCATATGCTTTATAAGCATTTTTTACTTCTTGAATTTCCTTTTGTGGTCCTATAACTAGTTTTCCATTAATAATATCTTTTACTTGATTTAATGATAATGAATTTGCTTCTATTGCAAGTGAGGAATGAATAGATCGTATTCTATTATTTCTTCTTAAAATTGGCATTTTGTTCAAATCCTTGTAATTATCTAACTGCCCAATTTTTTTCATTATATCACTAATAAATACTAGCATTGTATTTGTAATAACAAATGGCGGAACATAATTATCCATAAAGTCACCTCATTTTTCATATAATTATTATACTATTTTTAAGAGAAATAGTCAATATTTCTTAGGTGTTTTCTTGGGTATTTTCTTGGGTCATGTAAATACAATTATATATAGTTTACTCAAATTATTTGATTAAAAAAATAGGAAATAAATTCCTATTCCATACTTTCTAACATTTTTATTATACTAATACCATACCCTTTTGTATTATCACTAATTACAGTATGAGTAACAGCACCTATTATTTTATTATTTTGAATAATAGGAGAACCACTCATTCCTTTTACAATACCTCCTGTTTTTTCTAATAATTTTGAATCTTTTATTTCAAATAAAATATTTTTAGTAGGACTTGATTTATCAATATTTAAAATTTCAATATTAAACTCTTCTACTTTATTTTCTTCTAAAGTTGTTTTTATATAAGCATTACCAATTTGTATTTCATCAATACTTGCAACTTCTATAATGTTATTTTTATCATATTCTTTGGTATATGTTCCATAAATACCAGTTTCTAAATTCTTTTCAATAGTTCCATAATTAGTATCAAAATAAAATTTAGCATTCTTTTCTCCTGTTTTTCCATCTAAACTTCTATCAATACCAGAAACTATTGCTTTAAATATTTTGCCATCCTTTACCTCAAACTTGGTATTTGATTTACTATCTGTAATCGAATGACCCAATGCACCATATTTATTTGTTGTTGGATCTATATAAGTTAAAGTACCAATTCCGGTTACACTATCTTTTACATAAAGACCTGTTTTAAAAACACCATTTTCATCTTTTACTAAATTAATAGTTGTATTTAATAATTTATTATTTCGAATAAATCCAATTTTTAAAGACATATCAGAGTTTTTAGTATCAACAAGAGCAATCATATCATTAATTGAATCTATTTCTTGATCATTAATAGATACAATTCTATCACCAATTGCTAAATCATTTTTTAAACCAATATCATAAAATCCTACAATTAATATTCCACGACTTCTAATATTAATTCCTAAATTTTCTCCTCCAGGAATTAAATATTTAGAATAAGCAAGAGCATTTAAGGGAAGTATAATTAATGTTAAAAAAAGTATTAGTAGTCGTTTTTTAAAATTCATAAAATCACTCCTACAATACTATTATGGTAATTTTTTATTTATTCAAAAGCTCCAATATTTTACTTTGCAAGACTTGTTCGGTAAAACCAAAATATTCTAATAACTCCTCTTTAGTTCCTAATTCGCCAAAAGTACTAATTCCAATTACATTTTGAGTTAAATCATAGAAATATTCTGGACTTGATAAAGTAATTGCAATTGTTTTTTTACCATTTAATAAACTCAAGTTATCTATATTTTTTTTACAAGGTACGCTAAATACTTTGGAATCTATTCCTATTTCTTTTAAATTTTTAGCAACATTCAAAACAATTTCTAATTCTTCTCCATTACTAATTAAATTTATATAATCTTCTGTCTCATTTTTTAAAACTTCATATATACCTAATTCTACTCCACTAGATTTGGTATTTAAAGATATATTTTTATTATCCTTTGGAAGAATTAAACAAGATGGACTATTATTTTTAAATATTTCTATATAGCATCCTATTAATTCATTTAAATCAAATGGTCTATAAACTTTTAAATTAGGAATAAGTTCTAATGATGGAAGTTGTTCAATGGGTTTATGAAGTATTTCACCTTCTTCGACTAAAACCGAATCATGAGTAAAAATATAAAAAACTCCTAAATTCATCATAGCACTTTCTCTAATACTTGGTCTCATATAATCTGAAAAAGCTAAAAAGGTACTTACAAATGGTCTAAATCCTAACAAAGCCATTCCATTAATAATAGCACCACTGGCTTCTTCCCTAATTCCAAAAGCAATATTCCGTCCTAGTTGATTAGAATTACTAAAAAGTTCATAATTATTTAAATAGGTTTTACAAGATGACGAAAGATCAGTACTTCCTCCTATTAATAAATCAAAATTCAAAGAAATATAGTTTAAAATTTCTTGAGATAAATCTCTTAAATCTTTTTCATTATAATCTATCTCTAAATTCTTTAAAGAGAATGTATTTTCATGATTTATTAATTTATCTATAAAAGTTTTATCTTCTAATTTTTGGTATTTTTTTTGAAAACTTAAACTAACAACTTTACCTCTTTCTAAAACTTTATTTCTAAAGTCTTCTATTACATCTTTATTAACAGTAAAATTAGATGGTAATAATCCAAGCTTTTCTTTTATCTCAAGAATTTCTTCATTAGTTAGTATTTTGTTATGAAGAAGATTTGATCTTTCATAATTAGAAGAATAACCTATCTTAGTTTTAACTACAATAATAGTTGGTCGGGAAGAATTTTTGGCACTTATAATAGCATCATTTATATTTTTTATATTAGATTCAATTTCAATCACATTAAAGTTTATACTTTCAAATCTTTTTTGAATATCTTCAATAGTTGTTGTTTTTAAACTATTATCAAGGGTTACTTCATTACTATCTAATAATATAATTAATTTATTTAAATTCCATGTTCCAGCAAGACTTAATGCTTCATAAGTAATTCCTTCTTCTAGTTCTCCATCTCCACATAAAACATATGTATAATAATCTAATAATCCATTAGTTTTTTTATTTAAGTATTCACGACTTAAAGCCACTCCAACACTTGTACCAATTCCTTGCCCAAAAAGCCCTCCTGAAAATTCTACTAAAGGTATTTTTGATCCAATTCGTTTTAAATTTTTTAAGTCATCTATAGTTAGTAAATCTAAAAAATAATCAATTCCATATAGTAAAGGTGCTGCATGTCCTATAGATAAAATAAATCTATCTCGATTTATGAAATCTAAATTATCAAGATCTATATTCATATGATATTTAAAAAGAGTATAGATTATTTCTGCTGTACCAAGAGCTATTCCACCATCCCCACTTAAAGAGTTAGCAATCATATCAAGAGCAATTCCTCTTAAATTATTAACTCCTTTATTATCTAGATCTAAATTTAACAATTCATTTTCTTTATTTCCTAAATTAAGCATATATCCTCCTAAGATTATTTTAACAAATAATAGAAAAAATAGAAAGAGTTTCTTTCTATTTATTCCATCATATCTTCGAAGTCACAACACATGTCTTTTTCTAAAGACATCATTTTTTTCTTTGTTCTAGGACTAAGAACATAATTATAAATTAAAAGTCCACTACCAATAATAGCCCCTGTTAGTCCTATAATCATTCCTTTTTTCATTTTATCACCCATTCTCAAAAATATGATAGGTACTATATGTACCTCTTATAGTATAAGAAAAAATTTTAAAAATATACTTAATTTTAAGATTTTTTTAAAATTTATAATATCTTTATAGCTTTCTAAATACTGTCTATTATATTTTATATCTTTCTCTTATTTTATCTTTTAAATTAGTTTTTCGATAACCCATTTTGTCATTACTAGTAGCATAGTCTAATGCATCTTTTTCTCCAATTAAAATTAATTTATTTTTACTTCTTGTAACTCCTGTATAAATTAATTTTTGATATAACATTCTTCCATATTCTTTTAAAACTGGGATTACTACTATTTTAAATTCACTTCCCTGTGATTTATGAATACTAATTGCATATCCAAGTGTAAAATTATTAAATGTTGATGAAGTAAATGTTACAATATTAGAATCATAATCAATAGTAACTTCTCTTTTTATATTATCAATTTCTATAATAATACCTATATCTCCATTATAGATATTATCATCTGGCATGTTCATAAGTTGTAAGACTTTATCTCCTTCTCGATATAATATATCATAAATAACAATTTCATTTTTTTCTTTACTTTTTGGATTAAAAATAGATTGCATCATCAAATTTAAGTTATTAATTCCATTAACTGTTTTATAAATTGGAGCCATTACTTGAAAATTGTGATAATCAATATTTTTATATTCTTCTAAAATTATACCAAGTTTTTCTTTTATATTTAAACTATTCGCTTTATAAAACATTAAATCATCATCTTTATTAAAAAGTGAATAATTAATTTCTCCTTGATTAATATCATAAGCTAAACTAATAATATTAGAATCATCATTTTGTCTATAAAGTCTTTCAAGTCTTACTACTGGAAATACTAAAGACTCTATTAAATCCTTTAAAACTTGTCCAGCTCCAACCGATGGTAATTGATCAACATCACCAACTAGAATAATTCTAGTATCATATTTAAGTCCTTTTAATAAAGATTCAAATAACATAGTATCTAACATACTAACTTCATCAACAATTACAAGTTTTACATCACTTTTAGAATATTCATTAACTTGAAATTTATTTGTATCTTTATTCCATTTTAAAAATCTATGAATAGTACATGCTCTTTCATTAGTTGATTCCATTATTCTTTTACTAGCACGACCAGTTGGAGCAAGTAAAGCTACATCATCTGACATTTTTCCAAAAATATCTTTATACAAAGAGACAATTGATCGAATAATAGTTGTCTTTCCAGTACCTGGACCACCTGTAATAATTAAAATATTTTTTAAAAAAGCATTCCTAATAGCAAGTCTTTGTTTTTCATCATATATTATTCCATTATTTTTTTCAAATTCATTAATCTTTTTTTCTAAAAGATTATTTTTATAGAAAAGATCTTCTTTATTATTTAAAAAAGTTAATCTTTTAACAATCGTTCTATCAGCATTTTCATAACTTATCAACTGATAATAATTATCTTCATATTTTATAATTCTTAAATCTTGTTCTAACTCCTTTAATCTTAAATCAAAATAAGAATAATCAACTTCATAATTTATTACAATTCTAAGCATCGAATAAATTTCATCATAACTTGAATAAGTATCTCCCTTTTCAGATGAAAGTAATATCATTGAATAAATAATACCCGCTTTTACTCGCTTTATATCATCTTTTAAAAAATTATTTTTTAAGGCAACACTATCTACTTTATTAAAACTAATTTGTTCTATATCATAAAATATATTATAAAGATCTAAATTAACTAGATCAATTGTTTTTTCTTTGTAATGTTTATAAATAATTGTAGCATCTTTTACTTGAAATCCAAGCTCTGTAAGTCTTAATATAGTATCACTACTTTTATCTAGTTCTCTTAATTTAGAGATAATAACCTCTTTATTTTTTTTAGTTAATCCAAAAACTCTATCTAAAACGCTTTCATCATTTTTTATTAAAGAAATTGCATCATTTCCTAATTCTTCATAAATTTTTAAAGCCTTAGATTCCCCAATTCCTTTAAATAAATCACTTGTAAAAAATGTTACTATACTATTTCTATCTTCAGGTATTACTGTTTGATAACTTTCAACCAAAAATTGTTCTCCATACTTAATATGACTAGTCATTTTACCTATTAAAGATAATTCCATATCTTCAATTAAATCATAAAAATAACCAGTTATAGTAATAATCTTATTATCATACTTTGAATCAATATCATTTTCTTTTACTCTAAATAAGTAAACTCCATAATTATTATCTGATAAATAGATTTTTTTATTCAATTTACCAACAATTCTACTCATTCTATAACTCCTTGACAATTCTTACAATAATAAGTACTACGACCTCCTATTTTAGATTTTTCTATTACGCTTTTACAAACAGGACATACTTTTTTAGTATGAACTTTTAATTTTTCTTGATAAGAACCATTTACTCCTAAACTTGATGTATAACTTCTAATAGTTGTTCCTCCGTATTTAATTGCAAGACTTAATATATTTTTTGCTGATTCTATAATTTTTTCACATTCCTCTTCTGTTAATAGATAAGCCTTTTTAAATGGTGAAATCTTACTTTGAAATAATACTTCATCAACATATATATTTCCAAGTCCTGATATTATTTCTTGATCGAGTAAAACAGTTTTAATAGCTAATTTTTTTGTTTTTAATTTTTCATGTAATACATTCTTAGTTAATCTAGGATCAAATGGCTCAAGTCCTAATTTATTAAGTGGAGTATCAATAAACAATCTATCTTTATTAGTTAAATACATAACTCCAAATTTACGAACATCTTTATACCTTAAAAACATCCCATTATTAAGATAAAATACTACATGTTCATGTGGTGCATGATTAAATTCATTTGAATAATAATATTTTCCTTCCATTCTTAAATGACTAATTAAATAGTAATTACTCGTTTCAAATACTAACCATTTACCATATCTTTTTATATCTATAAATTTTTCTTTTATTAACTTTTTTTTAAATTCAAGAAGATCTGTTTTAATCATATTTGGATAATATACATCAACTTTTTCTATTTCTTTACCTATTAAATTCTTTTTTAAAACATTTTTAACAGTTTCAACTTCTGGTAACTCTGGCATACGATCCCTCCTTTAAACATTTTACTAATTTTTAACTTATTTGTAAATGAAAAAAAAGCTATATAGTATAACTTTTATATTTCTTGAAATAAATAAGGATTTGAATCTAATTCATCAACAATATCTTCTAATTTCTCACTTTTAAGTTTTTCATCTATATAGTCTTTTATTTGAAAAGAATCTAAGTTTAAAATAAATGGATTTGCATCAAATAAAATATTTAAAGATCTAAAACCAAGTTTTAAAAGAATCTTAATTAAATTAAATATATCTTCTATACATCTTTCTAAATAGATTGGATTACATTTAATAATACTTATTATTTGTCTATTAGTACAACCAATTTTTTCTAATAAAAATAATTTTTCTAATAGATCTTTTTTAGATAAATTTTTAACTTTATTTAATTCTTCAACTATTTCTAGATTATTTAATATTTCCATATTGCTCCTTATATTCATCATACATATACTTTTTTAATAATTCTTCTTTAGTTATTTTATATTGCTTTTCAAATTGTAAATGATTCATATAAAGTTTCCTAAAACAAGAAATATCTAAATTAATTCCTTTATCAGTAAAAAATCTATATCTTGCATATGTTATATAAACGCTTTGAATCATTCTCATAGGTTCAATTATAAAAACATCATGAAGTCCTATAGAATCATTTAATTCTATTTTATCTTTCAAGTTTTCTAAACTATAACTTAAAATAGTTGGCATTGTAAGAATCATTTTTAAAACTTCTTCTTTTCTATAACCAAGATTTATCATTTCATTTATTTTTAAATTTATTATTTCCTTTGTATAATTAAAAATTGCAGGCATCAATTTAGACATACTTCGTACTTCTTCTAAAGAATAACCTAAGACCATTAAATCATTAATCTTTTCTTTTATTAAATCCATTCTAAATCTATAAATATTAGGAGATGTAATAGTCATTTTAATTATTTCTTTTTTAGTATAACCTAGTTTCTCTAATCCTTCTATTTTATCTTTTAAGTTATTTAAGCTATAACCAAATAAAGTTGGAAGCATCTTAGTCATTTTAATTATAGCTTCTTTAGAATAACCAAGTTCTTTTAATTCTTCTATTCTAGATCTTAATTTATCAATTTGATATCCGTATATTTCAGGATAAATTTTAGTCATATAAATTAAATCTTCTTTAGAATAACCAAGCTCTTCCATATTTTTAAATTTGGACTCAATATTTTCTTTAGAATAACTAAAAATAGCTGGGAAAATTCTTGCTATTCCTAAAATATCTCTTTTTTGATAGCCTAAATCAACTAAATCTTTAATTTTTTCTTTTAAGGTTAAATTGTTATAAGAATATATTCCTGGATAAAGCTTTGACATATGAATTATTTCTTCTTTAGAAAAACCAAGGAGAACTAATCCTTTTATTTTATCTTGAATATTTGCTTTATCATAACCAAATAAAGTTGGAAGTATTCTAGTTATTTTAATTACTTCTTCTTTTTTATATCCTAAAGAAAGAAAAAAGGAAAACATTTCATTTACTTTATTATAAAAAGTTTCATCTGTTAAATGAGTAAGTGGATAACAAGATCTAATTGTATCTATATCTTCCATCTTATAACCTAAACTTAAAAACAATTCTTTTATTTTTTCCATTTTAAACTCCTATTTTTATAAATTAAGTATATATTAAAAAACATTAAACTTCAAGAAAAAAAAGATTATCAAATAGATAATCTAATCAAAATAATCAATTTTCATGGCATGTTTAAATTCTTTTAAATTCTCTTTTGCAATTATTCTAGCTTCCATTGTTCCTTTTTTTAAAACGTCATAAACATAATCCATATTTTCTTCTAGTTCATGCCTTTTTTCACGTATTGGAGTTAATAATTCGTCAAGTATATTATCTAAGAATTTCTTAATTTTTACATCTCCACCTCCTCCACGCATGTATTGTTCTTTTAATTCATCTAAATTTTTAAATTCAGGTAAATATTTAGAAAAATCTTCTTTTTTAGAAAAAACATCTAAATAAGTAAATACTATATTCCCCTCAATTTTTCCTGGATCATTTATATTTATATGATCTGGATCAGTATACATTTTCATTACTTTATTATAAACTTCTTTAGAATCATCTGATAAATAAATACAATTTCCTAAAGACTTACTCATTTTATTTTTTCCATCAATTCCAGGTAATCTATATGAGTTTTCATTATCTGGCAAAATTGCCTTACATTCAACAAGAGTATCACCATAAATACTATTAAATCTTTTTACAATTTCGTTTGCTTGTTCAAGCATTGGTAATTGATCAACTCCAACTGGAATATCAGTTGCTTTAAAAAGAGTAATATCTGCAGTTTGACTAACCGGATAACATAAAAAACCAACAGGAATAGAATTATTAAAATCTTTTGTTTTTAATTCTGTTTTAACGGTTGGATTTCTTTCAAGCCTTGAAAGAGTTACTAAATTTAAATAATAAAAAGTATATTCTGTAAGTTCTGGAATCATTGATTGAATAAAAATTGTAACTTTATTTGGATCAATTCCACAAGATAAATAATCAAGAATAATTTCTTTAATACTATCTCTAATTTTTTCTGGTTCAAGAAAATTGTCAGTTAAAGCTTGACTATCAGCAATCATTACATACATTTTTTCATAATCGCCAACTTCCTGCATTTCAAGTCTTTTTTTAATAGATCCAACAAAGTGTCCCAAATGAAGTTTTCCAGTAGGTCTATCTCCTGTTAATATGATTTTTCCCATAATTCCTCCTTAAATTTAAATTTATTATACAAATCTATTCTTAAAAAGTCAAATATGTTTCTTTTAAAAATATGATTAATATTTCTTAAACTTCATATCATAATGTATGGACAAATCAAATAATGAAGTTATTTTAATGAGAAAATTTAATTGGTGAAGTAGTATGTTTGAAAATTTAAAAAAAATACGCGAAACTTATGAACTAACTCAAAGAGATATGGCTAAAGTTTTAGAAATTAGTAAATCAAGTTATAATAATTATGAAACAGGAGAACAAATTATCCCTTTAAAAAGATTAAATGATTTTTGCAATAAATTTCATGTATCAATTGACTATGTATCATCTCTTACAAATAAAAATACCTACATTCCAAATACTTATAAATTAAACAAAATAGAAATTGGAAAAAGAATGAAACAAATTCGTTTAAAAAACAAATTAACTCAAGAAGAACTTGCTTTAATACTCAATACAACTCAGTCTAATATTAGTTCTTATGAACAAGGAAAAACTTTAATTATAACAGCATTTTTATATAACTTTGCTAAACACTTTTCAATTAGTATGGACTATATTACCTTAAGATCAAATACAGAAAAAATTCAAAAATAGATTATTCTATTTTTTTTTTATTAATTATTATTTTACTATAACTAATTAAAGTTACTAGTTCTAAAGATAAAGTTGTAAGAAAAAATAATATCATAAAGAAAAAAGGAATTTCTATAAATTTATCTAAATAAACTAAAACTAAAAAAGAAAACATAAATACGGTTTTAATCTTTCCAAATTTATTAGACTCTGGATTAAATTCTTTTTGATAGGCATATAAATTAACAATTGAAATAAAAATTTCTAAAAGAATAAAAATAAAAATATAAGTATCAAAAACAGGTATTAATAAAGTAATTACAAATATCTTATCAACAACAGCATCCAAATATTTACCAAATAAAGATACTGAATTATATTTTCTAGCAAAATATCCATCAAATGTATCTGTTAAAGTAAAAAGTAAAATCATTAAAAAGAAAGCAAGCTTTAAATTTAGAAAATAAAGTGGTAATAAAATAAAAGGTGAAAAAAATCTTGATAAAGTAAGTAAATTAGCTATTTGTAATTGAATTTTTTTATTTCTGATATCATTATTCATTTCTTTTAATCCACTTTTTAATATATTAATCATAAAAACTCCTAATCTTCTATTATTATAGATCAAAATTTATTAATTTCCAAGTAGTAATCTAACGGTTGATCCAGCTGAAAGATAAGTTCCTTCTTTTGGACTTTGACTTATAACCATATCTCCACTTCCAGAATATTCTACATTATAATAAAATAGTTCTTTTAAAGCATCTTTTCTATTCATTCCAACTAAATTTGGTAAAGTATAATATATTTCATCATCCCAGTATCTTACCTTTTCAATTCCTCCTTCTTGTCTTTTTATATCAAGAGCATCTATAATATCTAAAAGGATTCGTCTTGCAACCGGTGCTGTTGTATAACTTGAAAGAAGAGCTGTATTTTTCGGATTATCAATTGCAACATATAAAATAGCTTCTGGGGAATTACTTGGTACAACTGACATAAAACTCATAATATAATTATTTACCATATAAACCCCATCTTTTACTTTTTGAGCCGTACCAGTTTTACCACCTATTCGGTATCCATCAATATATGCATAACGTCCTCCTCCCCTTGCAACTACACTTTCTAAAGCATTTCTCATAATACTACTTGTTTCAGGACTAATTGTCTTTCTAATAAACATAGGTTTATTTGAGACAATAACCGAATTATTAACTGGCTCATTTATACTTTTTACAACATATGGTTTATAAAGATTCCCTCCATTTACAACTGAAGATACAGCTGTTACTTGTTGGATTGGTGTAACACTAATTCCTTGCCCAAAAGCACTAGTTACAAGTTCCAGTTCTCCTACCCTATCAAGTGAAAACATAATTCCAACTGACTCACCATTTAAATCAATTCCTGTTTTTTCTCCAAAGCCAAACAGCTCAAAATATGAAAAAAGTTTTTCTTTTCCAAGAAGTTGGCCAAGTTTAACAAATCCAGGATTACAAGAATTTTCTAAAACTTGTAAAAAAGTTTGATCCCCATGTCCTCCTGCTTTCCAACATCCAATTCTAGTTCCATTTATATGAACACTTCCTGAATCATAAAAATGATCATTATAAATATCTATTACTTTCTCTTCAACAGCACTACTCATTGTTATAATTTTAAAGGTTGATCCTGGTTCATAAGTCATCCAAATAGGTAAATTACGATTCAAAACTTCTGTTTTAAATAATTTATAATTATTAGGATTAAAAGTTGGACGACTCGACATAGCAAGAACTTCTAAAGTATTAGGATCAACAACAATTGCAAGCGAATTATCAGGTTTTAAAGTACTTTCAACATTATTTAATTCTCGTTCAAGAGCAAGTTGAATATTAATATCAATTGTAAGTGTTATATTCATCCCACTTGCTGCTTCTAAATATATTTCACTTAAATTAATCTTATTTCCTTTGGCATCACTAAAATATTTAATAGCACCATTTTCACCAGTTAAATAAGAATCATACATAAGTTCTATTCCACCGAGTCCTTGATTATCAATTCCAACATAGCCAAGAACATGTGATAAAGTTTCTCCATATGGATAATATCTTTTAGATTCTTTTACTAAATACACTCCCTCAAACTCATAAGAATTAATTTTATCTGCAACCTCATAACTAAGACGTCTTCCTTCTGGATGAACTCTTTCAATAGAAGTTTTTTTATAAACATGGCTTTTCATCTCTGATTCACTTACATTTAATATTTCAGCAAGTACCTTAGTAACTTCTTCTTTATTTTTTATTTGATTTGGAACTAATACTAAACTTGTTGTTGTAATATTATCAGCTAAAACTACCCCATTTCGATCAAGTATTAATCCACGATCAGCTTCAATTGGAAGATCTCGACTCCAAAGATCAAGAGCTAAACTAGATAACTTTTTATAATCAACCATCTCAATATATAAAACTTTTAAAAAAATAACAGCAAAAAAACTTAAAAAAAAGATAAGTACTAATTTTATTCTACTATCTATATTCTTATTAAACATAAGATCACCATTAAAATATATGTAATACTTCTTTAAAACTAAATTAATTTTAATCGACAATTAATTTAAATTCATACATTGTATCCCATCTTTTTCCAGTTATATATATTCTATTATTAAGTTTATTATAAGCTATTCCATTTAAAACATCATTTTTATCTTTTACAGAAGGAATTAAAGAATCAAAATTAATTATTTTTTTACAACTCCATCACCCAGATCAA
>CACZOV010000006.1 GCA_902782915.1 uncultured Erysipelotrichaceae bacterium
AAGAACAACGTCTCCACGTGTATCAACAACCTTGCACATCTAAGCAATCAAACACGATAGATATTTTAACATAGCAAATTGCTAAAATCAAGCATTTTTTTAGTTTTTTATAAGTTTTTTGCTATTTTTTCGAAAAATAAAATAAAAGAGTGCCTCAAAAGCAATCTTTTATTTCTATTATTACTTATTAAAGGTCTTTTTACAAGCTAAATATGTGAGACCAATATTTAAAATAATTCCTATTACATATCCTATATAATAAGCAAAATCGTGATTTGTGGTTACAATCAAAGATAAAACTGTATTAACCAAATAACATCCACCATATATATAAAGGTAAGTAATTCCACGTCCTCTAATCAAATAAATTAAACCGTATAATTCACCTATACACATAAAGGCAGATATTAAATACATAATACCATTTTTAGTAGCCATTAAATTTGTAACTATTCCAAGTGTTGCTAAAACCATCAAAAAAATTAACCATATTTTACCTATTATAGAAATTTTATTTGACATACATCCTCCTTTATTTTATTTTAGAACAAAATAAATTTTTTTTCAATTTTTTTAAGCATTTTTTTATTTTTTTATTGCAACAACAAAAAAGAGATCAAAAGATCTCTAGCAATAATTTCTACATTTACTTCCAAGTATAATTGCAAGTAAAATATATAAAACAACAATGATTAAAAATCCATTGTCACTGTTTCCACCCTTAGAATAAGAAACAGATTCATTACCTTGATTCATTCTAAAACCTCCTTCTTATATATAATTTCCTAGGATGATTACAAGTAAAATAAATAAAACTAAAACAATAGCATAAGATGAATTATAACTATTACACATAAATTCTCCTCCTTTTTTAATATATTCACATTATTTTATGGCATTTTTTTTATTATGTGAGGGCTAAATATTAGAAAACTATGTAAAAAGAATTGTTTTTTTGAAATGAATTTGTTATGATAATAATGTTATTTAAAGGAGGAATATTAGATTTATGAAAAAAAAATTATTATTTGGAGTGGTTTTATTATTAACAATTGGTATGACAGGTTGTAAAAAACAAGTAAATATTACAGAGGATGACTTAGTTACATTTAATGATTCTAATTTAACTATTACAGCAAACGATTTATATAGTGAATTAAAAGAAAAATATGGAACAAGTATTCTAATTGATATGATTGATAAAAAAATACTTGATCAAGAGTATCCTGATAGTGATGAAATAAATGAATATGTATCAGTTCAAATTAATTCAATTAAAAATTATTATAAAACAGAAGCAGAATTTTTAGAGTATATTAATAACTATGGATATAAAAATGAACAAGAGTTACAAGATTATTTCAAATTAAACTACAAAAGAAATTTAGTTGTAAAAGATTATTTAAAAAGTTTATTAAGTGATGATGATATAAAAAAATACTATGATGAAAATATTACAGGAGACGTTACAGGAAGTCATATTTTAATTGAAGTAAATTCATCTAATTCTATGACTGAAGATGAAAAAAGAACTGCTAAAGAAGAAGCGTTATCAAAAGCAAAAGAAGCAATTCAAAAATTAAATGATGGTGAAAGCTGGGAAAATGTTGTAAAAGAATATTCAGATGATGCTCAAACTAAGAATAATGGAGGATCTATGGGAGTATTCAATACACTAGAACTTGATGATGTAACTCGTCAAGAATATTCAAAACTTCAAATCGGAAAATACTCTGAAAATCCAGTTGAAACAGAATATGGATATGAAATTTTCATGAAAGTCGAAGAAAAAGAAAAACCTGAATTATCAACCGTTAAATCTAAAATTATTGAACTACTTTCAAATGAAAAACTAACAGCCGATTCAAAATTACAATATAAAGGATTAATAGCTAATCGTGAAAAATATGGATTTTCTATTCTTGATGAAGATTTAGAAGTATACTATGAAAATACAATGAATAATTTACTTAGAAGTGAATAATCTCACTTCTTTTCTATAGGAGGTAACAATGGAATATACATACAAAGAATATGAAATATTAACTAAAAAAGAAATTGGAGAAACCAGAATTGTAACTATAAGTGATTTAAATTGGAATCAAGAATTAACAAAAACAGATATTCAAGATTTAATTGTTAGAATAAATGACACATTACCAAAATATATTTTCTTATTAGGTGGAATAACATCATATAATAATTTGGAAGAAAAAGAATTTCAAAAACATCTAGACTATTTTTTACAACTTCTATCATCTATTGGTAAAGCATATTTAGTATTTGGAAATCTAGACTATAAACTTGAAGAATCAAAGAAAAACTATTTTGTCACCCTTGATAACCTTTTAAAATTTTATAATAAAGAACCAATTACAACTATTCACAATTATATATCTTTAGATAATAATGTTAATATAGTAGGTTTTAATAAAATACCATCTACTTATCACGATGTTCACGAAGCAAAAAAAGAAATTCAAAGTTTAATTGCTAAAATTAATAGTGTAATTGATCAAGATAAATTTAATATCTTAATTACCCATTCAAACATAAATATTTTAAAACTTGAAAGATCTATATTAGAAACTTTTGATCTTATCTTAACAACTGATCATAAAATAACTCCTAAAAAAAGACTAAGATCAAAAGAAAACCAAACAATTCAATTAGAAAATTCCATTATCGAAAATGGAGGAATTCATTCTAAAGGAGAATTAGATTTCATTAAAATTAAGCATATATAAAAAGACCTAAGATTTATTTCTTAGGTTTTTTTGACTTTAATCTAGTTATTTATAAATAATTTTTTGATGTTCTTCTTTGGTATTTTTAACTTTATGTGCCTAATAAGTTCTATTTTATAATCATCTGTATCCTGTTTAAATTTTTCTCCATCTGTACACCAAGCTTTTGATTTATCTCTAAACTTTATATTTAATTTGCTACATTTATATGTCTCAACTCCATTTACATTTTCTAAATGATTAGTTTTTAAATTATAAAATGCCTTTAATATATCTATTTTTTTATCTAAACTACAAAGCATTACTTCAAATCTATTATCATCTAATTTCATTTCTCTATAAAAATTATTAATTCCAGCAATCCTATTTGCATTAGAAATAATTATAAAAGTATATTTTCCTTCATGTTTTACTCCATCCGTTGTAAATTCAATTTCATATTTAGGAATCTTTTGAAAAATTCCTTTTAAAACTTCTAATACATAAGCAAAATAGCCAATTCGCATTTTTAATTCCCTTGGAGTTTGATAAGGGATTTCCATAAATTTACCATATGAAGCAACATATGTAAAAGCATGTTTATTTATAAGACCAACATCTATTTCTTTTGTTGTACCAGTAAGAATTAATTTTAAATTAGTATACAAATTATTTCCAAGTCCATACATATGACCAATATCATTTGTTGTACCTACTGGAAGATGTGATAAAACCAATTGCTTTTTTCTTTCTAAATTACCATTCATTACTTCCGAAAATGTTCCATCTCCACCCATAGAAATTATCAAATCAATATCATCATCTAAACTCTTTATAATTTCTGTTGCATGTCCCCTGTAATTTGTAAAAATAATTTCTGATTCATAACCATATTGTTTTAAAATATTTTCTAATTTACTTTTATTATTCTTACTAAATCCTCTTCCACTTTTAGGATTTATTATAATAACACACTTCATAAAACCCTACCATTTCTTTAAAAAATTTACCATTTATTTTCTATATTTTTAGGTATTTTATCATCTTTAATAGCTTTAATTATTTTATCTCTTTTCTCAATTGAAATATCACGTCCTGTCATATAAGAAAGTTCATCAATTACTTCATTTAAAACTTTTTCATCTTTAAAATTTCCTGATTTTAACTTTTCCGCAAGACTTAAAATTGTATTCTTATTAATATTTGTTTTCTTTTCAACTTTATTAAATAAATTATCGTTCATAAAACCTCCCATATATTATATGAAAAATTTTAACTTACTTTATTTATTTTTTTTCTATTCTTCTTTTTAAATCTTCCCCACGTTTTGAAAATTCCTGCAAGCCTTTTATAAAATTATCTCTCTCAATCTTATTTTCATGATATCTTTTATCAAAATTCTCAACAGCTTTTTCTAAACCTTTTTGTTCTTCTTCTAAAAAATTTCTTTCTCTTTTTAAATAATCCTTTTTTATTATCATTTTTCACTCCTGTTTTTAAATTTTAATATAATAGGTGTCCCAGTTAACTCTATATTTTCCCTTAATTTGTTTTCTAAATACCTATAATAAGAAAAATGAACTAAATTTTTAGAATTAACATAAAAAACAAATTTAGGAGGCTGGACATCTTCTTCTTGGACATAAAATATTTTTAAACGTTTTCCCTTATAAGAAGGTGGTAAATTTAAATTATATGCATCCCCAATAATCTCATTTAAAATACTTGTAGGAATTCTCTTAGTACTTGATTCATATGCCTTTAAAATTTCTTTCATAATAGATGAAATATTTCTTTTTTCTTTAGCACTTACAAAAACAATATTTGCATAAGAAAGAAATTGAAATTCTGATCTAACTAATTTTGTAAAATTTTCTTTTCCTTTTGAATCATTTTCATCATATTTATTTACAACAACAACAATACCTTTTCCAGCTTCTAATGCAAAACTTGCAATATGTTTATCGTGTTCTTTTATTCCATCTTGATAATCTAAAACTAGGACGCATACATCACTTCTTTCAATTGCCTTTAAACTACGAAGTAAACTATATTTTTCAATATTTTCATATATTTTACCTCGTTTACGCATTCCAGCTGTATCTATTGCAACATATTCATCACTTTGATAACGAAATACTGTATCAACTGCATCTCTTGTTGTACCAGCTATATCAGAAACAATTAATTTATCACTTCCAAGAATAGCATTTACTAAACTACTTTTCCCAACATTTGGTCTACCTATAAAGGAAAACTTAATACGAGAATCAACTTCTTTCTCATACTTTGGAAAATCTTCAACTATCATATCTAAAAGTTCTCGGATATTACTTGAATGTTCTCCACTAATTTCAATATATTCAGAAAAACCAAGTTCATAATAATCATACTTATGAATATTACTTTCTTTATTATCTATTTTATTTAAAGCAACAATTACCCTTTTTCCACTTTTATGAAGAAGATCAGAAAGATATTTATCATTAGCATTAATTCCTTCTTTAGAATCAACAACAAAAATTATTACATCAGCTTCATCAATAGCAAGTTCTACTTGCATTTCAATTAATTTATTCATTTCAGAGTTTTCTAAATCAATTCCACCAGTATCAATTAAATTAAATTTATAATCTAAATAAGTTACTTCTGAATAAATTCTATCTCTAGTAACTCCTGGTGTGTCTTCAATTATAGATATCTTAGCATGAGATAATTTATTAAATAATGTACTTTTTCCAACATTAGGACGTCCAACAATTGCAACTGTTTTTAATTTCATCTTTCTCCCCTCCGTTTCACGTTTCCAATTATAACATGAAATATAAAAAAAAAGAAGTAATAAATCAAATTATTTTAATTTGCTATTAAATCTCTTATTTCTTATCATTTCTATTTCTTCCTTATATGGTGCTTTTTCATTTATATATGGAGTTTCAAGAATTTTTGGAATGCCATCTAATTTTTCATGATAAATGATTTTAATTAAATTATTAAATCCAATTGTACCATATCCAATATTCTCATGTCTATCTTTATGACTTCCTAAAGGATTTTTACTATCATTTATATGTAAGCATTTTAAATATTTAAGACCTATTACCTCATCAAATTCATCTAAAACTTTATCAAAATTATTTAAATCATAACCTGCATCATTTATATGACATGTATCCAAACATACTCCAATTTTATCTTTATTTTCAACTCCATCTATAATATATCTTATTTCTTTAAAATTTCTTCCTACTTCTGTTCCTTTTCCAGCCATCGTTTCTAAAAGAATTGTAGTTTTGGAATCCTTTAATATTACATTTAAGCCATTTATAATATTTTGAAGAGCAACATCTAAATCAAGTCCAACAGCACTTCCTGGATGAAGTACCATATATTTAACATTCAATTGACAACATCTTTTCACTTCTTCTTTTAAGAAATTAATTGAAAAATTATATTTCTCTATTTCTTTATTATTAGCAAGATTAACAATATATGGTGCATGAACAATTAAATTATTTATATCTATATCATTTTCTTTCATCAATTCTTTGGCTTTTTCTATTAAACCATCATCTATTTTATACCTCTTAGTATTTTGAGGTGCTCCTGTATAAAACATAAATGTATTAGCATGATACGACAAAGCTTCCTCTAAACTACCAAGTAATCCTTTATCCTTTGTAAATCCAACATGAGATCCTATTATCAACATATATACCTTCCTCTCAAAACTATTTTACCAAATATAGTTTATTTTATAAAGAAAAAAATTCGAGATTACCCGAATTTTTAACTATACTTTTTAAGCACCCGGTTGCACTTTAGAAGAATCAACACTGCTTTCTGGAACAGATGCTCCTGCAGACTCTCCTTTTACCGAATAAACACCATCTGTTAAATATATTTCATATGAATATGTACATTCTCCTTTATGCCCTTCTTCATTAGAAATTGTGCTTGAAACTTTAATATAAGATGCCTGAGCCTCTCCCTTTTTTAT
>CACZOV010000007.1 GCA_902782915.1 uncultured Erysipelotrichaceae bacterium
ACATACTTTGCATACTTGTTACTTTGCTTGTATTAAAATTACTTACATCTATTTCGGTTAAACCACTACAATTAGAAAACATACTTCTCATTGTTGTAACCTTACTTGTATCAAAACTACTTAAATCTAAACTTGTCAATTTAGAACAACCTAAAAACATAGATGTCATAGATACTGCATTACTAGTATTTAATTTATTTAAATTTTTAATTGTAGTTAAACTACTACAACCACTTAAAAATCTAAAAAATGTACTTACTAAACGTGTATCAATATTTGCAAAATCAATTTCAACTAAATTTTTATAACCATAAAATAATTCATAAGCTGTATTTAAATATGTTTTTCCATCACTTCCAATAGTTAAAGTTCCGTTATCAAGCTTTGCTCTAACGTCTCCTCGTAATTCACCTTCATCACTATAAGTTAGAATAATTGGATAATTTGCTTCAAGGGTTGCTTGAGCTACACTTTTAAATTCAACTTTAGTTATACTTGTTTTATTATCTGTTATACTACTTGGAAATGTTCCCATTATATTGATATCATTTGAAGATCTATAAACTGTTTTTTCAAACTTTTGCATTGTTTTACCATTTTTAATAACTTCAAAGATTAAATCATTTCCATCAAATGTCGTTTCCTTTACTGATAAATTAATATTTCTAGCTTCATTTGGCGGTATATTTAAAGTTAAATTAATACTACTTTGATTTGTATCTTCTACTATTGTTTCACTATCATCGTCTTCTTGAATTGCATAAGAATAATTAAATTTTATTCTTTCATCTGGACTACTTACTTTAAGGATTATTTCATCAGTAGTTGATGATTTACTATTTTCATTATTTATAGATATTAAAAAGTTATTTAACTCTGGAATATAATCAAATCTTGCAAGATTTATTCCTTCAGAAGAATCATTGTAAGCATATAAGTTTACTTTAAAACTAAATTTTTTACTTATAGTATTATCAGAGTACTCTTGATCAAGCCATACATATAATCTATAACTTTGATTAAAACTACCAGCCTTTGTATCTTTATAAATAACTTTACCAATACTTGAATCTTTAGAATAACTTGTATTTCCTAAACTAGAATAAATTCTCGGACTTAACACTGTATTACCGCTTTCATCTGTCAAATAAAGTTTTACATATCTTGGATCAAGTGTATTTCCGTCATTTTCTGTTAAATAAATTTCATAAGTAATTGCTTCATCTACATTCTCGACACTTCCAGATACTGAAAAATCAATATACGTAAGATCCACTAAATTATCTTTAGCAAACTGATCACTTATTGGATATGCTCCTGTAAAATCGACTTGATTAGTTTTTTCTGTAAATAAAACCGTTATTCCATTTGTTGTCAAAGTAAACGCTTGCAAACTTCGTGAATAAGTAAAAAATGCATAAACAGATCCCATTAAGATAATTAAAGTAAATACTATACTTGAAATAATTAACATTTTTTTCTTTTTCTTTTTATTTTCCAATTCTTCCATCATCTTTCATCCTCTACTATGTTTATCATAACAAAAAATATTATTTTTTTCAATAGTAAAAATAAACTTTCTATTTATTTTAATAGAAAGTTTACAAGCATATATTAACAATCAGATTCATTAGCATTACAAGTATTAACTGAATATCTTTCTAAATAAGTAGAAAGTAATGATTCAGGATCCCCTTCTCTTAAATCTAAAATACTTTCAATTTGCTTATTTTTAATCATTAGTATAGAAGGTATATAAATTCTTTTTCCAACTTTTTCTGTGTTTATAGTATAATCTTCTAAATATTCATCTAATATATTTAATAATTCATTATAAGAATCACTTCCAGGCGTTGAAGTTATTATGTTTCCCTCTTCATTTTTTTCTTTTAAATCACGAATATTTTCTAAATCTAAATAATATATTTCTTTAATATTTAAATTTCCGGCAACTTTAATTAACTCACCAACTAAACTTCTTGAATCATTTGACTTACTTGATCCAAAAAAGATTACCATATCATCTTTATTTTTTATTTTTAAAACTAATTTAGAATCTGTTATAGGAATAAACGGATTATCACTTGGAATACTAACATTAACATAATTTGAAACATTATTTAAACTTTCATAGTCTTCTTTAAATATAATACTATCAGTTTTTCTACAACCAGTAAGTAAAATAAATATAATCCCTAAAAATAAATACTTCTTCACTTAAATCACCTAGATTAGTTTATCATAATTTTTTTATAAGATCAAATACAGTATCATAGTCACTATAATCAACTTTTTTATCAAGAAGTGCCATATAATTATCACACCCCTTTCCAAGAATCAAAATAATTCCATTTTTTTTTATTTTTGAAAATGACTCTTCAATAGCTTTTTTTCGATCTATAATAATTTCATAATTTTTATTTTTACTTGAGCCTATCATTTCCTTTATAATCATTTCTGGATCCTCAAATCTTGGATCATCCATGGTAAAAATAACTAATTTAGAATACTTTAAAACCATTCTACCTATCTCGTTTCTTTTTTCTTTATACCTATCTCCCGCACATCCAACAACAGTTATAATATTTTTATTATATTTTTTTATAAATTTCAATACATTTAAAGTAGCATTAGTAGTATGAGCATAATCAATTAAAACTTTAAAATTTTCATTATAGACCAGATCCATTCTTCCCTTAACTTGTTTAATATTTTTAATTCTTTCTAGTATTATATTCATACTATATCCTAAAGCAAGCATTGTTAAAATACATGAAGATATATTATAAACATTAAATAAGCCAACTAATGGATATTCAACTTTATATTTTTTATTTTTATATTTAAATACTATGATACTATTTGAAAATAAAAGTTTATACTTTAAAATTCTAAGATCTGAATTCTTAGAAAAACCATAACTAAAATACTTTTGACTATTTTCTTTAAAAAGATCATAATACTTACTATCTTTATTTAAAATTGCAACTTTACTATGTTTAAATAATTCTAATTTAGATTCGATATAATTCTTTAAACTTTTATGTTTATCTAAATGATCTTTACTAATATCTGTAAGAATTGCTAAATCAAATGGAAGATCACCAATTCTTTTAGTAAGATAAGCTTCACTCGACACTTCCATTACAACTTCTTTATAATTTCTTGATTTATTAAAACATGAGTATAGTATATCAATAGATGGAGTTGTGTTAGGAAGTGGATAATACTTATTTTCCAATTTAAATCCATTTGTTCCTATACTTGGGCACTTGAGTAAATCACTTAAAATACTTGCAATTGTTGTTTTACCATCAGTTCCTGTTACTCCAATTAATTTTGTATTTTTTAATGGATACTGATAATATTTATTAAATATCAAAATAATTTCTTTTTCTAAATTTGAAACATAAAATACTTTTTTTGATGAATACTTTTCATCTGTAACTACACAACTACACTTTTTAAATAAAGCATCTTTAATATAGATATTTCTATTTTTTATTCCACCAAATGGTATAAATAAATCGTTTTTATTTACATCTTTTGAATTTAATTTTATTTCTTTAAACTTTATTTTTGATGTAGTATTTATTACATCTTTTAAATACATAAAATCACCAAAGTATTTTATGTAATATAAAAAAAGAAAACTAGGCACTAGTTTCTTTTAAAAATTTATTTTTGATAAAACATATTCTTTTACTTCATCTATTGGTAAAGTAATTTGTTTCATTGTATCCCTATCTCTAATTGTTACTGTATTATTATTTAATGTATTATCATCAACTGTAATAGAGAATAAAGTTCCAATAGCATCCCCTCTTCTATAACGTTTTCCAATATTTCCAGAATCATCATAAGAAGTCATAAAATATTTAGATAATTCTTGATATATTTCAAAAGCTTTTTCAGAATGATTTTTCTTAATAAGAGGAAGAATCGATACTTTATAAGGAGCAAGAAATGGTTTTAGTTTTAAAACATCTCTTGTTGAACCATCTTCTAATTCTTCTTTTTCATAAGCATTAAATAAAAGTGCAAGAACAGTTCTATCAAGTCCATAAGTTGACTCTATAATATATGGAATATATTTTTCGTTTGTATCAGGATCTAAATATTCATGAGATACTCCACTATATTCTTGATGACGAGATAAATCATAATTAGTTCTATTATGAGTACCATTTATCTCTCCCCAACCAAACGGAAATAAATATTCAATATCACATGCAGCTTTTGCATAATGAGCTAATTTCTCATGATCATGAAATC
>CACZOV010000008.1 GCA_902782915.1 uncultured Erysipelotrichaceae bacterium
AATGACACATGTTGCTGTTAGAAATGGTAATCTAGATGGGGCTTTAAGGAAGTTTAAACAAAAAGTTGCAAGAGATGGAATCCCTTCAGAGTTCAAAAAAAGAGAAGCTTATGATAAACCAGGCGTTAAAAGACGTGAAGCAAAAAAAGCTGGTATTAAGAATGCACGTAAACGTGAAAGAAATAATAGAGACTAATAAAATATAATTCTTTGAGAAGACTTTATCTTAGATAAGGTTTTCTTTATTAATAAGCAAAAAATACTTGATAAACGTTGATTTATTTGCTATAATGTGAAAGGAATGCACGAAGGAGGAGAGAGAAATGGCTAAACTTGGAAATAGACAAAGAAAGACTTTAGTATGTACTGAATGCAATGAAGAAAATTATCGTACAGAAAAAAATGTAAAAAATACAACAGATCGTTTGGAAATAAGTAAGTTCTGCAAACGTTGTGGAAAGCATACTACTCATAAAGAGAAAAAATAAGAATAAATTAGGAGAGAAAGATTATGGTAAACGTAAATGATTTTAAAGTAGGAATGACAATCGAATATGATGGAAACATTTACAGTGTTTTAGATTTTCAACATGTAAAGCCAGGAAAAGGTGCAGCAATAGTCAAAGCAAAGTTAAAAAATTTAAGAACCGGATCAATTGCTGAATATACTTTTAATGCTGGAACAAAAGTTGAAACTGCACGTATTGAAAAGAAACCAATGCAATTTTTATATTCTATGAATGATATTTATTATTTTATGAATATGAACGATTATGAGCAAATTGAGCTTGCAAAAAGTGTTATAGGTGATGATGCTAAATTATTAAAAGAAAATTTAGATGTTGACATTATATTTTTTGAAGGCGAAATGTTGGGTATGAATTTACCAGATAAGATTGCTATGAAGGTTGTTCATACAGAACCTGGTGTTAAAGGAAATACTACTTCAACTGCTATGAAAGATGCAGAACTTGAAAGTGGTTTAGTAATAAAAGTTCCTATGTTTATTGATCAAGATGAAATGGTTTTAATTTCAAGTAAAGATGGAAAGTATGTATCACGTGCATAGTTTCTTTTTTTTAAATTATTTATAAAATTTATAGAATTCGACAAAATGAGACTTACTCATTCGCTAAACTTAAAATGGTGATTTAAATGAGAAGATTTTATATTTTTAGTATTCGAGAAGAACTTTTAAGTTTATATTCAGAAAATCCAGGTAATTTATATAAAATATTAGATAGTATTTATAAAATGGATGAAGAAGAATTAACATATGCATTTAATTTATTTAAACAGATTTGTATTTCAATAGATAGTTTAGACCTCAATAATCAAATCTATTTAAAAATGCATAATGATCTCATTTATACAAAACTTGGAAATGAGCATATTATAAATAATTTATACAAAGATGAGGTAAGTATTCTTAAAATTAAAAAAAGTCATTTAGTACTTGATTGTAATTCATCATATTCTTCTTTTTTTAAATTTTTAAATAAACTTAATAAAAATTATTTTATTTGTGATTTTAAAAGTGGAGATTATTTCTTTTTAAAAGATATTGAATTAGTTGTAAATTAATTTTGTGTAAACTTAGATTGAATTATCCAAATATCTAGTATATAATATACTATATAGTAGTGAGGATGTATGGATGAATTAGAAAAAAAGAAAAGGATGTTAGAAGCAATTAAACAAGCTATTGCAATTATGAATTTAGAAATTGAATTTAATATATCTTATGACTTAAAAACAATTGATGATGTTAAAAATAAAGTATTAAAATTAGGTGGTAAAGATGAAGAATTGGGAAGATTATGTAGATAGTAATGGTGTTTTAAAAAACAAACTTGGTATTACAAATGTTAAAGAGTTAGTAGAAAAAGAAACAGAAATTGTTACAGCAAAACTTAGTTTATTAATTTTAAATGGTATAGAAGGTAATTTTGATCTCAAACATTTATGTGATATTCATAAATATTTGTTTGAAGAATTATATGATTTTGCTGGTGAATTAAGAGAGGTTGATATTTATAAAAAATATACTGCTTTTTTAAGTCATGAAAAACTAAAAGAAACTTTAGATAAAGTTATGAAAGAGGCAATTGATCAAGAAGTAAATCAAAATAATTCGTTTGAAATAGCAAAGTTTTTAGGTGATTATTACTATAATCTAATTTTAATTCATCCATTTAGAGAAGGAAATGGAAGATGTATTAGAGAGTTTTTAAGAGAATTTACAAATTATAAGTTTCCAAATTATCATCTTGATTATACTAAGATAAACAAAGAAAATTTTCTTTTGGGAATAACTGAAAAAGATACATATCCATTGCTTCTTGCTTATGAAATAAATAATGCTTTAGTTAAAAATCAAGTTAAAAGTAAATAATCTTTTAACTTTTTTTGTTCTATTCAAGTTTCTTTTACATATTCTTTAGTGAATAGAAAGGTAAGTGTTTATGGATAAGAAAGAAATTATTAAAAATATTGCTCTTAGAACAGGAGGAGACATATATCTAGGAGTAGTAGGGGGGGTTAGAACAGGTAAAAGTACTTTTATAAAAAAAATGGTTGAAACATTAATAGTTCCAAATATTCTTGATGAATATGAGAAGAAAAGGTGTTTAGATGAAATACCTCAAAGTGCAGCTGGAAAAAATGTTATGACTACTGAACCAAAATTTGTTCCTAATAATGCAACTACCATTAATATTGATGACTTCTCATGTAAAATAAGACTTATTGATTGTGTTGGATATATGATTGAAAATGCTAAGGGTGTAGATGATGAGAATGGTCCAAGGATGGTAAAAACTCCTTGGTATGATGAAATGATTCCTTTTCGGGAAGCTGCTGAAATTGGAACAGAAAAAGTGATTCGTGAGCATTCAACAATTGGTATAGTTATTACAACGGATGGATCAATAGGTGATTTTGAAAGAAATGATTATTTAGATGCTGAAGATAGAGTAATAAAAGAATTAAAAGAATTAAATAAACCATTTATTGTTATATTAAACTCAACTCATCCAATGATTCCTGATACTACTAAAATAAGTGATGAGTTAAGAGAAAAATATGATGTTCCAGTAATGCCACTTAGCATTGAAACAATGAGTGAACATGATATGTATGATATTTTAAGAGAAGCCTTATATGAATTTCCAGTACTTGAAGTAAAGGTAAATATGCCCGAATGGATTACAATTTTAAACCATGATCACCCAGTCAAAAA
>CACZOV010000009.1 GCA_902782915.1 uncultured Erysipelotrichaceae bacterium
CATGGACTTATTCGTGATAAAGAAGGAAGAAAATTTAGTAAAAGTTTAGGAAATGGAATTGATCCATTTGATATGGTTAAATTATATGGAGCTGATGCTTTAAGATATTACTTAGCAACAGATGTAGCACCTGGAACTGATATGAGATTTGATGAAGATAAAATTAAATCAACTTGGAATTATATTAACAAAATATGGAATGCATCTCGTTTTGTACTTTCAAATATCAAAGATTTAAAAGAAATAAATTTAACTAATTTATCTATTCAAGATGAATGGATATTAACAAAATTTGAAAAATGTTTACATGAAACTAAAAAGTTTATGGATAAATATGAATTTAATAATGCAGCAGCATCTATATATGAATTTACTTGGAATAGTTTCTGTGATAATTATATTGAAATGTCCAAGTTTACAATTGATCTTGATAGTACTAAATCAACTTTATGTTTCATTTTAACTAATATTTTAAAATTACTTCAACCATTCATGCCATTTGTAACCGATGAAATTTATTCTCGACTTCCTGTTAAGGATAGCACTGATATAATGATTTCAAGTTATCCAAAATATAATAAAAATTTAATTTTTGAATCTTCTTTAAAAGAAGTTGACTCTCAAATAGAATTTATTAAATGTTTTAGAAATATAAAAACCGAAAACAACATTGGTAAGGATATGAAAGTAATGTTTGATTCAACAGGTGATAATAGTCTTATTATTAAGATGTTAAAAATAGAAGAAAATATTATAACAACTCCTTTAGATATTAAATCATATAAAGTTATATCTAATAATATAAAAGCAACTATTTTCTTTTTAAAGGTTGAAAGAGAGCAAGATAAAGAATTAAAAGATAAAGAGATAAAAACATTAACTGAATCAATCGAAAGACGTGAAAAACTTCTTAGTAATGAAAACTATGTTAATAAAGCACCTAAAAATATTGTTGAATTAGATAGAATTAAGCTTCAAGAAGAAAAAAAGAAATTAGAAGAATTATTAAATTAAAAAGGCCTTTTAAAGGTCTTTTTTAAGTTTTTTAATTTCATCTAATTTTTTAATTTTTTCTAAAGCATTAAGTTTTAGTTTATTAGACCAAGTTCTTGATATTTTCATTTCATAAGCAACTTCTTTATCGTTCATATCTATTCCGTTATTATCAAATCCAAATAGTAATAATAAACATTTCTTTTCTTTTCTAGTTAAATTAGATTTAATTTTCCCAGTTAAAATATCATAAACAGTATCAACTTGAATATTATTAAATACTTGATCTTCTATATCATAATCATCAATTAAGGAAGACTCTAGATCATAATAAGTATATCCATCTTGATCTCTTTCGTTTTGACTAATAGCAAGAGGCATATTGATTGAAATAATTTCTTTTAAATAATTTCGATAATTCATAACATCACTCGATGTAACATTAATATCAGGATATAATTCATTCATTTTATTTGCTATTTCTGTGTTAGGTATATCTTCACTAAAATTTTCCATCCATAGCATTTCTTCTACTTTTAAAAATCTATAGCAATTTCGCATAATTTCATATGTATAAGACATGCTTTTTCCATATTTAATTATACTTCTAGATATTCTTTGTCTAATCCAATAACTTGCATATGTAGAAAAAGATGCTCCTTTTTCAGGATTGAACTTATCAATAGATGCCATTAATCCCATATTTCCATATTCTATAAGATCAAGATCTGAAAGACCTATACATTTATAATTTTTAGCAATACTAACAACTAATTGAAGATTAGATTCAACTAATTTTTTTCTAGCATCAATATCTCCCTTTTGAGCTTTAATAGCAAGCATTTCTTGTTCTTTACTAGATAAAATAGGAAATTTTTTTATCTCTTTTACATAAACATAATATTGATTAATATAATTTGCTTTTTTCTTACTTTTTATTATTCTTCCATTTAAATTATAATTTTCTTTTAAATATTTTAACACTTCTTTTTTCTCTTCGTTTGATAAAGAATAAGTTGCAAATAATTCTTCTAAATAATCAATAGTAATATTTCCAGAATTAATTTTATTTTTTATTTTTTCATATACTTCTTTCATACTAACCCCCCTAAAAATTCTTACACATTATATCACATATTTGTAATAAATGCAAATAAGTCATAAAAACTTACTATGAAACATATAATTTGAGAGGTGAATTTATGAGAAAAAAATTATTTATTTTAGTTATTTTAATAATGATTTTACTATCATTTTATATTAGTTATACTATAACTATTAAAGATTTACCAACTAATATAATGTTTTATCTCAAAAAAAATTATCAAGAAGAAAAAAGTACTTTTTATAAAATAGATTTCTTGTCTATTATTAAAAATAATTATAAACAAGGATCCTTCCTTATTAATAAAAATTTAGATATAAAAGATACACTAGAAGTAGATAAAGTTTTATATAATGATACACCTCTTATATATATTTATAACACTCATGCAAATGAAGAATATAGTTATTCTAAAAATGATATATATAATATTGTACCAACAGTTATGACTGCATCAAATATCCTTGAAAATGAATTAAAAAAATATGGAATAGAAAGCATTGTTGAAAAGAATAATACAACTAGTATTGTAAATAATAGAGGCCTTCCATTTAGTTCTAGTTATAAAGTAAGTAGAGAACTTTTAGAAGATGCTAACAATAATAATCCAAGTTTAAAATATTTTATTGACTTGCATCGTGATTCTGTTGAAAGAAAAGTGACAACTATTGAAATTAATGGAATAAGTTATGCTAAAATTATGTTTTTACTAGGCTTAGAAAATCCAAATTACGAAGAAAATAAAGAAGTAATGCAATCTTTAAATAATTATTTAGAAGAAAATTATAAAGGTTTATCAAGAGGTATTTATGAAAAAAAAGGTAAAGGAGTAAATGGAGTATATAATCAAGATTATAATAAATTTGTAATGTTAATTGAAGTAGGAGGAGTAGATAATACAATTGATGAAGTTTATAATTCTTTAAAAATTATTTCTGAATGCTTAAATAATTATATAGAATCTAATAAATCGACAAAAATAGAATAAATAGTTTTATAAACTAATATAGGTGATCAAATGAAAAAGTTTTTTAAATTTATTCCTTTAATTTTAATAATAACTTTTTTAGGACTATATATAGCTTATGAAAGTGGTTATTATGATAAAATGATTAGAAATAAAATAGAACTTACAAATGAAGAAATTGAAAAATTTGAACAAGATATATTAAATGGTAATGATGTAACAATTAATAAATATCATCAACAAGATAAAGACTATTCAACTAAAATGAGTAAAATGTCTTTAAAAATGTCAAATAAACTTGAAAATATTGTTGACTCTGGAATTAAATATTTATTTAGAAAAATATCTAAAATGGTTGAATAAATTTATATAGTTTTTAACTTTGTTAAATTAAAATAATGAATTAAGACATTTAGAATTGTTAATTAAACATTTTTAATGTCTTTTTGTTTTTAAAAGTGAAAACTTCTTTACTTTTTTTTTATGTTAGTATATAATAAGTCGCATATTTGAGGAGGTGATCGTTGTGATAGAAAAGAAAAATATGGATGATATGAATACCTTAATGGTTCTTAAAGAAAATATTAAAAATGGAGTAAATGATTTTTATAAAAAAATAACTAAAGATATGATATTGACTAGTTTTATTGGTTTTTTTATATTAATTGCAACAATAGTTTTAAAATTATCTTTTGATCTAGTTTTTAAAAGAATTTATTCTATGAGTTTTTTACAAATTTTTAAAGAACTTTCTTTAGTATCATCATTTGCTATTTTAACTCCTACCATTTTAGTTTTTATAAGAAGTTATTTAGATAATAGAGTTTTAAGTGTAAAAGGTGTTAATAAGATGAAAAAAAGAATGATTTCAGAAGAATTTGTTGAAACTAAGGGAAAAGAAATAGAAAAGGAAGATAGTAATGATTTAATAAATGCTCTTCATGAAATAATTCGTGACATTAGATCGATAAACGATAGTAATATTCAAGATATGCTAATTATGAAACTTGAAAACATTATTAATCATTCTGAAGAGTATCTTACTAATCCTTCTATGGAAAATGTTTTAAAAAATGAAATAGAAGAAATTACTTGTATGATTCAAAGTTTAAAAAGAAGAAGTTTTCCAAAGGAAGAAAAGGAAATTAGTGATAAGATCAAAAAAATGTTTTAAGAAGTCTTTCTTTGTGATAAAATGAAATAGTAGGTAGGTGTATTATGAAAAATAGAACTATTCTTCGTGAAATTATTATTAAGGTGTTATATCAAGTTTATATTTTAGATAATGCTAATGTAAAATATGATCTTAATACTTTAATAAAAGAGCAATTGGAAGTAGAAAATGAGTTTGTGAATGAATCAATTACTAATGTTTTAAAAAATCAAGATAAGATTACTATTCTTGCTAATAAGTATTTAGAAAATTGGACTATTGATAGACTTAGTAGAGTTGATAAGGCAATTTTATCTTTAGGAATTTATGAACTTATGTATACAGATACTCCTAGTATTGTTTGTATTAATGAAACAATTGAATTATCAAAGCTTTATAGTGACTCTAGTGTTACTAATATGATTAATGCTTGTATGGATAAAATTTATAAAGAGGAACTTAATGAAAGAAAATAATTATATTACAGTAACACAGTTAAATAAGTATTTAAAGTATAAAATGGAGGGTGATCCTAATCTTGAAAATATTTATTTAAAAGGAGAAATATCGAATTTTAAAGCTCATACAAGAGGACATTTTTATTTTACTTTAAAAGATGAAACATCAAGAATTAATGCTATTATGTTTCAATCAAGTGCTTCTAAAGTAAAATTTCAAGTTTATGATGGAATGAAAGTTTTGGTATGTGGAAGAATAAGTGTATATGAGGCAAGTGGAGCTTATCAAATATATGTTAGTGAAATGCTTGAAGATGGATTTGGTTCTTTATATCTTGCTTTTGAACAGTTAAAAGAAAAACTTGAAAAAGAAGGACTTTTTAAAGCAGAGCATAAAAAAAGAATTCCTAAAATTCCAAGTCGAATTGGAATAGTAACTGCTCCAACAGGAGCTGCAATTAAAGATATATTATCGACAATTAAGCGTCGTTGGCCCCTTTGTGAAACTATTCTTTTTCCAGCTCTTGTTCAAGGAGAATATGCTAAAGATGATATTACATCTAAAATTAAAATAGCAAATTCATATGACTTGGATCTCTTAATTATTGGACGTGGAGGAGGATCTATTGAAGACTTATGGGCATTTAATGAAGAAATAGTTGCAAGAGCAATATATGATTCTTCTATTCCAATAATTTCAGCAGTAGGTCATGAAATTGATTTTACAATTGCTGATTTTGTTGCTGATAAAAGAGCGCCTACTCCAACAGGAGCTGCTGAAATGGCTGTTCCTAATAAAGAAGATGTTTTATCATATTTAAGCCAAGTTAATTTAAGACTAAATCATAGTATGACAACAATTCTTAATAAGAATAAAGAAAAATTAGATTCATTAAAATCAAGTTCTATTTTTCGAAATCCAACAAAGATATATGAAATAAAAGAGCAAATGTTTGATACATTATATGAAAAACTTGTAAAAGAAATTAAAATTATTTTAGATAGTAAAAAACAAAGTTTAGATCTTTTAAAAAGTAGTTTTATATTTAAAAATCCAAATATATTAATTGTTGATAAGGTTTATTCATATAATGATCTAGTAAAAAAAATTAATTTAGATATTAAAAGATTATTAGAAATAAAGACCAATAATTATGTATCTTTACTTGAAAAACTTGAAATATTAAATCCTATAACTACTATTAAAAGAGGATATTCAGTAATTAGGAAAGATGAAAAAGTTATTACTTCAATTAAAAGTGTAAATAAAGGGGATAAGATTATAAATTGTATGATGGATGGTTATATAGAATGTGAGGCATTAAATGTTTATGAAGAAAATAATTGATAAAAATGGTGAAATTAAAAAAATTGAAAAAGAAAATTGTAATGATCAAATAAAAAGTATTCGCGATCTTGTAGAAAATATATGTTTAAGATATGAAATGAATAATCCAAGAGTATTTGGAAGTATTATTTCTTATGATCTTGCTGATCTTGCAATAGAAGATTCTTTATTCGGAGAGAAAAAAACTTATATATTAACAATTCCAATTATAGATTCTAAAGAAGTAACTGTTAGAGTACTTGGACAATTAAAATCAGATGTATTTCTAGTTCAAAAAGATACGGAAGTTCATTATAAAAGAATTTATGAAAACTTTAAAAAAGGTATCTTTTTAGAGAAGATTAATACTTTAGATGAAGAAAACTTTGCAACTGTCAAAGAAGGTGGAGTTGAATATGTAATTTATAAGTTTAGACTTATTAAGAAAACATTAGAAGAAGAATATAATGTTAATATCTTATTTAAAACTTTAAAAGGAGATCCGTTTGTAGAAAGTTTATTTGCTGATAAATTAATAAATAGTAATATTAACTTTTCAGATATAAATTCTTTATATGCAACTATTTTTCATGTATTAAATTGTAGTGATGCATATTTAAAAATAGTAAATGAAACAACCAATGAAATGATTATAACTAAATCTAAAGATTTAATTGAATATCGAAAAAAAAGTTATGATGAAGAGATCTATTATGTAAATGGAAATTGTTATATTACAAAAATTCTTGAAGGTGAAAATGAATCTATTAAAAAAGTATTAAAATTAGTAAGAGGAGAAGAAAATGAGTGAAAAGAAAAAAGAATTAAGTTTTGAAGAAAATATTAAAAAGTTAGAATCGATTGTAAAAGAACTTGAAAGTGGTGAAGTTCCACTTGATTCTGCAATTGAAAAATTTAATGAAGCATCTCTCATTGCAGAAATTTGTGATGAAAAATTAAAAAATGCAACTGATTCAATTAATAAAATCTTAAAAAGTGATGGCACTTTAGAAGAGTTTGTGGTAGAAGAATAATATGAGTAATTCTAAAAAGAATAAAGGAAAAAAATCCAAAAAAGTTTTAGATGGAATTAATCTATCTTCTAAAAATAAGAATTTTGATTCTATGATTAAAGATATTCGTAAGGATGTTATAGAAGATGAACTTAAAAAAGGAAAAGAAATAGAAAATCAATCATATATAGAATCTCGAAGTATTCATGATCAAATTCAAAGTATTATAAGTATTTTATTTACAATTATTGTTTTTATTCTTATTTTAGTTTTAATTTTTGTTCTTTATAATAATTATTTAAAGAAAGATCTAAAAAAAGAGATAGATGTTATAGAAGTATGTAAAGATTATATTAATAAAGATTATGGAATAAAAGAAGATGATGTTTTAACGTTTATTTATAATGAACGAAGTATTATCTATAATATTTTAAAATTTGATAGTGATTCTATAACAAATAAAGATTTAATTGAATTTTCTAAATATATTATTTGGAATAGTGATAGTGAGTACACGGAATGTATTGATGATGAATATTGCTTAGATACTAAAAAAGAAATGGATATAGAAACTCTTTACTCTAATCTTGCATCATATTTTGATAAAGAAATAAAATATCTTAATATAAGTGACTTTAGTGATGATTTAATTCGTATCTATCAAAAAGATGATAAAGTTATTTTAACATTTAAAGAAATGGAATATGAAACTTTAAAACATGATTTAATTAAAATTGATATAAAAAATAATCAAATAGAAGTTTATTTTGCATTATCCAAAAGAATTGGAGAACTATATAATTATATAGGATATAAAAAAGTTAATTTAAAATATAATAAAAAGAATTTTTATATAACTCATATTGAAACAAATAAAGTTAATTCAGATTAACTTTTTTTCTATTAAGTACTTTAAATATTTTTAAAAATATATTATAATCGATAGGAGGAGTTAAAAATGAATACACAAATGATAAGAGAACAAGATCTAATAACTATGAAATTATTACATTATTTTATAACAATAAAAAACTATAATCCAGTTATTGTTCAAGGTGCTAAAAACGAAATCTGGCTTGAGAATTTACAAGAAGATATAAAAATTGTTAGAATAGTTAATAATTATATTCATAATAATGAACAAATGGAATTTGATCTTTTTAAAACTAAGAGACTTGTTCATAAAATTAAAATAAAAACATTTTCTTTAAAAATGCAAGTATTAAATATATTTACTGATCTTGGAGATAATGTTGATTTTAATAAAATGAATAGTGATGATCGAGTTTATAAATATATAAATGTTAAAGATGAAAAAGATATTTTAGATAATAGTGTAATTAAAGATAATTTTTTAGATATATCAAATAATTTTGAATTTAATGAGAATGGTTTTCATTTGTTTTTAAAAATTACTAATGATATTAATGAAAAAAATCGTGAAGAAGCTGTTAAAAATGAAGATGTATTTTCACCTAAGAAAGTTATTTTTACTTATGTATTAATTGGTATACTTGTTTTAATTTATCTTTATGAAATTGCAACTAATCAAAGTGATCGTTTTAATAATTTGTTTAGTGTATATGGACCAAATATTCGAGCATACAAGGAATACTATCGAATTATAACAGGAGCATTTTTACATGGGGATATTTTTCATTTACTTAGCAATTGCTATGCTTTATATATTGTTGGATCTCAAATAGAAAGTTTTTATGGTAAAAGAAAATTTTTAATTATTTATTTCTTTAGTTTAATATGTGGTAGTATGCTTAGTATAACTTTATCTAATTATGCATCAATTGGTGCGAGTGGAGCTATTTTTGGCTTAATGGGAAGCTTACTTTATTTTGGATACTATTATAGGGTTTACTTAGGAAGTACTTGGAAACGAAATATTTTGCCTGTTGTTATTATTAATCTTTTATTTAGTTTTACACCTGGAATAGATTTATTTGGACATCTTGGAGGTCTTATTGGAGGAATTCTTATTAGTATGGCTTTGGGTGTAAAATATAAAGAAAAAAGAAGCGATCATATAAATGGAATTATTCTTTCAATCATTTTTTTAGGATTTTTAATTTATTTAGGAATTTTTATGAAGTAGTGATACTTCATTTTTTTTATCATAAAATTTAAAGAGGTGTTTTAATGTTAAAAAGAATAGGTATATATTTATTAATGATTATAATATTATTTAAATTAGTGGTTGTTAAAGCAGATATGAATTTAATTCCAAATGCTAAAGCGGGATTACTTATGGAAGTATCAACTGGAACTATTTTATATGAAAAAAATAGTCATGAAAAATTATCAGTTGCATCTATGACTAAGATGATGGGAATGATTTTAATAATGGAAGCACTTGATGATGGTAAAATTAGACTTGATGAAACAGTTCGAATTTCTAAAAATGCTAGTAGTATGGGAGGATCTCAGATATGGTTATCTGAGGGAGAAGAGATGAGTGTTTCTGATCTTATAAAAGGAATTATGATGGCTAGTGCTAATGATGGTATTGTTGCAATGGCTGAAAGAGTTGGTGGTACTGAAGAAAAATTTGTTTCAATGATGAATGAAAAAGCAAAATCTTTAGGTTTAAAAGATACTAATTTTGTTAATCCTACTGGACTTGATGAAGAAAACCATTATTCTAGTGCTTATGATATGTCTATAATTGCTAAAGAATTAATTAGTCATGAAAAAATATTTGAATTTACAAGTATTTATGAAGATTATTTAAGACGTGGAACTAAAAATGAGTATTGGCTTGTTAATACCAATAAATTAGTTAAAACTTATAATGGGGCTGATGGACTTAAAACAGGAATGACCGATAATGCTGGATATTGTATGGCTGTAACTGCTAAGAAAGACGGAATGAGAATTCTTGCAATTGTTCTAGGTGAAGAATCAGGAAAAGTTAGAAACGAAGAAACTGCTGATCTTTTAGATTATGGATTTGGAAACTATGAACTTGAAACCATTAAGAAAAAAGGGGAAGTTTTAGGCGATATTTCTATTGATAAAGCAAATATCAAAAATATAAAAATCGTATCATCAAAAGATGTAACAGTTTTAAAGAGAAAAGGAGAAGAAAATAAAACTTATAAATCGGATGTGAGACTTAATTCTTTAAAACTTCCAATTAAAAAGGGTGAGGAAATAGGAAAACTTGTAGTTTTAGATAATTTAGGAAATCAAATAGATAAAGTATCTATTACAGTAGTAGAAGATATAAAAAAAGATAGTTTTTTAAATATATTTTTTAAAATAGTACTTGGAGTAATATCAGGAGAAATAGGTTAATATTATTAGTTATTTTCTAAAGAAATAATTATAACTAAATATAATAAAATATTAAATTTAACTAGAAAGAGTCTGGAATATTAATTCAGATTTTTTTTATTAGTAAATAGATATTGAATAGAAAATAAAGAAAATTTTATTAGAAAATTAGATAAAAATATTCATCACAACATCGGTAATTATTTGATAGAACAAATGATAAATTTAGTCTTTTCTCTTGCAATAATCTAAAATAAAATATATAATTGAATATGAAAAACATTTTCATATTGAAAAAATTATTGTATGTCATGAATTTAGTCTTATAATACTAA
>CACZOV010000010.1 GCA_902782915.1 uncultured Erysipelotrichaceae bacterium
CAGTTGCTTATTTTGCAACAACAGGAGATGCTAAAGCAGATTTAATGGAAGATATGGCAGCCGAACAAAAAGCTCGTGCAGTTTATGAAAATTTAATTGATCTGACTAAAGATCCAGATGTAATTGGTCCACTTCTTTGGCTTCGTCAAAGAGAAATTGTTCATTTTCAAAGATTTAAAGAACTATATGAAATGTATAAAGAAAAAGGACTTTAGAAACCTAATAGGTTTCTTTTTTTGTCAAAATTTGTCAATTGATTACTAAAAAAAAATATGTTATAATCTTTAGGCAAGGAGAAAATATGAATAAAATTTTAAACAATATATTGAAATGCTTATTAATAACTTTAGTAGTAGTTATAACAGGTGGAATACTTTCTATGAATATGAAAGTATCTCCAAATACATCATTAAGGCTTGTATCTTCTAGTTTAATTAGTAGCATTAAAACAGATGAAGTATTAGATCAAGTATCTGAAGAAATAGAAGACGTTGAAAGTAATCTTGAGGAAATAGAAGAAATTAAAACTAAAGAAGAAAATCCAGAGACCAAAAAAGAGACTCCAGTAATTGAAGAGAAGGATCAAGAAAAAGTTCTAGAAAAGACTGAAGAGAAGAAACAAGAAAAAGTCGAGGAAAAGATTGAAGAAAATCATCAAGAAGTAGTAATAACTCCTCCAAAAGAAGAAATTAAGGAAGAAGTAATAGAACAAAAAGAAGTTATTAAAAATGAAGTTCCATCTCCAAATGGCTCTTATTCTCCAAATTTAGATGCAGCAAGTGGTGTTCTTGAAACATATCATGGCGTTATAACAGCATATGGACCTGATTGTTATGGATGTACAAGTGGTGCAACTGCAAGTGGATATAATGTTTTAAATGGAAACATTTACTATAATGATAAAACCTATGGAACTATCAGAATAGTTGCTGGAGATCGTTCACTACCATTTGGAACAATTGTGAAAATAAGTGGTTTAAATATTTCAACTGAGCCAGTTCTTGCCATCGTTCTTGATCGAGGTGGAGACATTGGATTTAACAAAAGTATTTATTTTGATTTATTATTTACAAGCGAAAGATCAAGTGATGTATATAACTTTGGTAAACAAACTGCAACATTTGAAATATTAAGACGTGGTTATTAAGATAAAAACATCTTAAATTTATTTCTGTAATCTAGAAAAAGATTACAGATTTTTTTATAATTATCTATTGTTAGATATTTTTTAGCTTCATTTAAAACAATTTCATAATTATTACTTAATAAAACTTTATATTTTTCTTTAATAGTTTTATAAAGATAATCTAATTCTTGATCATTTAAATTAATATTATTTTTTAAAGCAAAATAAGTTATATCATTTAAAGAAATATTATTTATATAGTTTTCAATTATTTTTTCATACATTTGAATCACCTAATAAAGTTTATTCATAATTTATAAAATAATACAAATAATATAGATGGTGATAATGTGAAGCTAAATCTTTTAAAAGTTCTTTTATACCTTTCTTTTACAGTAATTGGAATAAGACTTTTTTATTTACAAGTAATTAAACATGATTATTATGTTGAAAAATTAAGGCAGATGAATGAAAAAATTGTTTATGGTGATACAATGCCAAGAGGAAATATATATGATCGAAATGGAGTGTTATTAGTAGATAATAAGTTAGTTAAAACTATTTATTATAAAAATGATTTAAAATTAAGTACTAAAGAACAAATAAAATTAGCATATTATGTTAAAGATTATTTAGATCTTGATTATTCTAAATTAACTAATTCTTTTCTGAAAGATTTTTATTTATTAGAACATGAAAGTGATATTATAAAAAGAGTAAAAGAAACTGATTATAATAAATTTAGACGACATGAAATAAGTGATATAGAATATTATAAGTTAAAAAAAGATTTAGTAACAAGTGAAGATTTAAATATTTATAATGATGAAGATAAAAAAGCTATTTATTTATATTATTTAATGACTAATGGTTATTCTTATGAAGAAAAAATTATTAAAAAGGATGCAACTGACTATGAATTTGCTTTTTTTTCTGAAAGTAATGGGAAACTTAAAGGTTTTAATACTAAGTATATATATGATAGAAATTACTTATATGAATCTACTTTAAAAACTATTTTTGGAAGTGTTGGAAATATTACAAGTGATGTTAAAGAGTATTATTTAAAAAAAGGATATAGTATAACTGATACAGTAGGTCTTTCTAGTTTAGAATATATGTATGATGATTATTTAAAGGGAACAAAAGATATTTATAAATTAGATGGAAATGATTTAATTTTAATTGATAAAGGAACAAAAGGAAATGATTTGTATTTAACAATTGATATTAATATTCAAAACATGGTTGATAGTATATTAGAAAGTGAAATAATAAATGCTAAGAAAAGTTTGAATACTAAGTATTTTGATCGTAGTTATGTAACAATATCTGATCCAAATAATGGTGATATTTTAGCAATAAGCGGTAAGTTATATAAAGATGAAAAAATTACAAATTATAATATAGGAGCAGTACTTGATTCAATGGTTTCAGGAAGTGTTGTTAAGGGTGCAAGTATTTTAGTTGGATATAATGAAGAAAAATTAAAAATAGGGGAGTATATGGTTGATGAGTGTATTAAAATAAAAGCAACTCCAAAAAAATGCTCTATTTATACCATGGGATATGTAAATGACTTAGATGCTTTAAAGAAAAGTAGCAATGTTTATCAATTTAAAATAGCCCTTCGAATAGCAGGAGTAAACTATCGATATGATGCACCAGCCTATTTAAAAGAAGATGCTTTTTCAATTTACAGAAATTATTTAGCTTTATTTGGACTTGGAGTATCAACAGGAATTGATCTTGAAAGAGAAAGTACTGGTATTAAGGGAAAACTTGAAAATGTTGGACTTTTAATGAATCTCTCAATTGGTCAATATGATAGTTATACAAATATAGAATTAAATCAGTATATTGCAACTTTAGCAAATGGAAAATCTCGCTATAAATTACATTTTTTAAAAGAAATAAAAAATGGTGATGAAGTATTACATACTCATGAACCAGTGATTTTAAATACTTTAGATAGTATAGATGAAAAATATATAAATCGTGTAAAACAAGGATTAAATTTAGTTATAAAAGAAGGAACAGGAAAGGGTTATATAAATTCATATGATGCAAGTGGTAAGACGGGAACAAGTGAAACATTTGTAGATAGTAATGCGGACTCTATATATGAAACTGAATCAATTTCAACAGCATTTGTATCATATTTACCAAGTAATAATCCTAAATATGCTATTTCAATTACTTCTCCAAATATTAGTTATGTAAATAACTATAGTACATATATATATCCATTTAATAAAAATGTTATTAGAAGAATAACAGATTTATTATAACAATTACTTTTTTACAAGCTTATTAATAAATTTTTCAAAATATGCAAGAAATGGATAAAAGATAATAATTGATAAAAAATTAAATAATGTATGAATTAAAGCAATCGAATTAGAATTAACTTGCTTTTGTAAATAGATAAGTTTAAAATACTTTGAAATATAAAATAAAATTAAAAAAATAATTGTACCTATAATATTATAAAATAAATGACTATAAGAAACTTTTTTAGCATTTTTACTTGTTCCTATGCTAGAAATCATGGTTGTAATACAACTTCCAATATTTTCTCCAAGAATAATCGGAATTGTCATATAATAGTTAAGTTTTCCTTTGTTAGAAATAGATTGTAGAATAGCAACAGTTGCACTACTTGATTGAACAAGACATGTTGTAATCATTCCTACTAAAAGTCCTAAAATTGGACTATTAAGTGATGTTATTAGATCTTTAAATGCTTTATATTCCATAATCGGACTAAGAGTTGATCCAATCATTGATAAACCTAACATAAAAAGAGAATATCCAATAAACAAATTACTAAGTCTTCTTTTCTTTTTAAAATAGAAAACTAATCCTATTAAAAGTAAAATAGGAGTATAAGTATTTAAATTAAAAATAGGAGAGGAAGATTCATTTAGACTTAAAAAAGAAGTAATCCATGAAGTGACACAAGTACCAAGATTAGCTCCCATCATTATCCCAATTGAAGAATGAAAAGTTATTACATTAGAGTTTACTAGTCCAACTGTTATTACAGTAATAATACTAGAACTTCCAACTAGAGCAGTTACAATTGTACCTAAAATAATACCTCGTTTAGGTGAATTAGTATAATTTTCTAAAATATTTTTAATTCTTGTTTGAATATTTCCAAGAGAATTAGAAAATAACTGCATTCCATATATAAACATACAAATACTAAGAATAAAATTTAATAATAGCTTCATAGTATTATTTATTAAAAAAATAGATAAGATATTCCTAATTAATAGTATATTGATGAATGAATATGTAATCATATAGAGATATCTATAAAATTTTTTAATAGTACTTGATCACTTAATATGTTCTACTATATAATTAACTTGGTTAGAGTTACCAAATCACAAATTTAATTTATTCGATAATTTATGTCTTAAAAAAAGATATATCTATTCGGGCATACCACTTGGTAATATTTTTATTACTTAAGCAAAGTGGGATGTCCTTTTTTTATATTAATACAAGGAGGTAATAATGATGAATGAGTGAATGGTTAAAAACGAAATAATTGAAAGTGACATCAAAATTGAAAATATGATTTATGAAATAAGGGAAGTACAATTTATGCTAGATTCTGAAATTGATGCTATCAAATGTCATGAATATATTTGTCACGATAACGTACTATAATATTGTTAAAACAATATCAGTGCTCATAAGTTGATAAATTTTGCAGATGCATCTCTCGAATTAGAAAGGAATTAAAAAATGATAGAAACACTTGAAAAAGATTTTAAAATGGTAATAAAAAAAATAAAAGATGATATAAGAAATACTCAAATAAAAACAATATTTCAGGCAAATAGTAATTTAATAATGTTATATTATAGAATAGGAATGATAATGTTTGAAAATAGCAAATATGGGAATAAATTTATAAAAAATGTAGCAACTGAAATTAAAATAGAATTTCCAAATATTGAAGGATTTTCCGAAAGAAATTTGCGTAGTATGAAACTTTTCTATTTAGAATATAAAGATGATGAGATTTGGCAACAAGTTGTTGCCAAATTACCTTGGGGACATAATTTACTACTAATTCAAAAAGTCAAAAACAAAAAAATTAGAAAAGTATATGCTGAAGCCACTTTGTCAAATGGTTGGAGTAGAAATATTCTAGATTTTCAAATTAAAACAGAATATCATAAAAGAATTGGAAATAGTTTTAATAATTTTAGCAAATCATTACCACCAATTAATAGTGATTTAGTTAATAATACTATTAAAGATCCGTATATATTTGATTTTATAACTTTAAAACACGATTATAAGGAAAAAGAATTAGAGCAAGCGATGTTAGAAAAAATAAAACATGTTCTATTGGAACTAGGAAATGGTTTTACTTTTGTAGGTAATCAATATAAAATAACTATAGGTGATAAGGATTATTATTTAGATTTATTATTCTATCATTTAAAACTTCGATGCTATATTATTGTTGAATTAAAAGCAAAAGAATTTATTCCAGAGTATGCAGGGAAAATGAATTTTTATTTGTCTGCTGTTGATGATATGTTAAAAAGTGAATATGATAATCCATCAATTGGATTAATTCTTTGTAAAGATAAAAATAAATTCACTGCTCAATATGCTTTAAAAGATATCAATAAGCCAATCGGAATTAGTTCTTATGAGTTATCAGAGTATTTACCCAAAAATATACTTGAGTCATTACCAACAGAAGAAGAATTAAATTTACATATTAATTTTAAGGAATAATGTCATTTGGTAGCAACAACTGATTTAGCTATTCTTTATGAATGTAAAAATGGAACAAAAGAAATTAATCTAATATGAAATCAATTGACAAATTGCCTCTTTTATTGTATTTTATTATCAAGAAAAGGGAAATAAATAGTATTTAAAATTATAAATTATTAAAAAATATTCAGTTATAATTTTAATATTTAATAGATTTTTTAATAAAGTTTTCAAGGAGGAAAAATGAGTTTTTTAAAAGAAAAAGAAAAAGAAGTTTCTAATGTTTTAAATGAATTAGGATATGAATGTGATGTTACAATTTTACCAAGTAATAAAAAAGAACTAGGAGACTTTCAAATTAATGTTGCAATGAGTCTAGCAAAAAAATATAAAAAAAATCCTTTAGATATAGCTGAAGAAATTAAAAATCATTTAGGATGTGATTTTAAAGATATTAATATAGCTAATCCTGGTTTTATTAATTTTAAATTTAGTGATGAATCTTTACTTAATTATTTAAATCAAGGTTTAAATGATTTTAATAATTTATTTGATAAACACCCTAAAAAAACAATTTTTATAGATTATGGTGGGGCAAATGCAGCTAAAGCACTTCATGTTGGTCATATGAGATCGGCAAATATTGGAGAAGCTTTAAGAAGACTTTGTAATATTTTAGGATACAAAACAATTGGAGATGTTCATTTAGGAGACTTGGGAAGACAAGCTGGAATGCTTATTAGTGAAATTAAAGAAAGAGAGCCAGATCTTGTTTTCTTTGATGAAAATTACAAAGGAGAATATCCAAAAGTTTCATATACAGCAAGTGAATTAGGAGAGATGTATGTTGCATCTAACATTAAAGCAAATAATGATCCTGAAAGAATGGATGAGGTAAGAGAAATTACTGCTGAAATTGATAAAGGAAATAAAAGATATATAGCTCTTTGGAAACAGTTAGTTGATATTTCAAGTGTTGAGATCAAGAAAGTATATGATGAACTTAATTGTAAGTTTGATCTATGGGAAGGGGAACTTGATTCTTTTAAAGATGTAGATGGTATGTTAAAAGTTTTAAATCCATTCTTATATGAATCAAATGGTGCAATGGTTATAGATGTAAAAAACAATACTGATACCAAAGAGATGCCTCCTTTAATAGTTATTAAAAAAGATGGTTCAACAATTTATGCAACAAGAGATCTAGCAACAATTTATAGAAGAATTAATCGTTTTTCTCCAGATGAAATTTGGTATGTTGTTGACTCAAGACAGTCACTTTATTTTGAACAAGTTTTTCGTGCATCATATAAATCTAAATTAGTAAGTAGTGATACAAAGCTTTTACATTTAGGATTTGGAACTATTAATGGAAATGATGGTAAACCATATAAAACAAGAGATGGTGGAGTTATGTATCTATCTAATCTAATTGAACTTATAAGATCAGAAATAAGACCAAAGATTAAAGAAGAAATTAAGAAAGAAGAAAGAGACTCTATTTGTGAAAAACTTACAATTGCAACTTTAAAATATGCTGACTTGATGTCTAATCGAATGACTGATTATATATTTGATGAAAAAAAATTCTCATCATTTGAAGGAAAGACAGGACCTTATATTTTATATACAGCTGTTCGTTTAAAATCAATTCTTGATAAATCAACCATAAATAACTTTAAATTAGAAAATATCAATAATGTTGAAATGAAAAATATATTACTTAAAATTTTAGAAATACCAAGTATACTAGATCATTCATTTAATGATAAAAGTTTAAATTATATAACAGATTTTTTATATGATTTATCTAGTTTATTTAATAAGTTTTATAATACCTATCATATTTTAACTGAAAAAGAAGAAAGTGTTAAAAACTCATATCTTGCTATGACTAAATTAGTATTTATCATTCTTTCTAATTTATTAGATGTTTTAGCAATAGATTTAGTAGATAGAATGTAATTTGCTATAATTCGACAAACAAGTTTTATATAATACGCATGTGATTATATGAAAAAAAGTTTTGTCGTTTTTTTAATTGTTATAATATTTTTGTTAGGACAAGGAGTTGTATCAAGTGAAAAGAATGCTTTAGTTTTTAAAGAAGAAGACATTAATATGAAAGGAATTTATATTACTTATTTAGAATATTTAAGTTATTTTCAAGGAAATAGTTTAAAGATCAATCAAGTTTCTATTAATAAAATGCTTGATAATATCAAGGAATTAGGTTTTAATACTATTTTTTTACATGTAAGTCCTTTTTCAGATTCTATTTATAAATCAAATATATTTCCTTATTCATATACCTTAAGTGGAGTAGAAGGAAAAAATCCTGGAATGGACTATTTAGAATACTTTATAAAAGAGTCTCATAAAAGAAATATAAGTGTTCATGCTTGGATTAATCCTTACCGAATTTTATCAACTAGTGACTTATCTAAGATTTCTTTTAATAATCCAGCTTATTCTTTATTAAATACAAATGATATTCAAATATCTGATAATGGAATTTATTATAATCCAGCAAGTTCTAAAACACTTGATCTTTTATTAAAACAAATTTATGAAATAATTTCTAATTATCAAGTAGATGGAATTCATTTAGATGATTACTTTTATCCAAATGATACAATTGATTTAGAAAACTATCAAGAATATATTAAAGAAAACAATATAAGTATTAGTGAATATAGATTAAACATTATTAATAAAACAATTAAAAGTATTTATAAATTAATTAAAGATTATGATAATAATTTAATTTTTTCAATTTCATTAGATGGAAATATAGAAAATAATTATGAACTTCATTTTGCAGATGTTAAAACTTGGTTAACAGATAATAACTTTATAGATATTATTATGCCAGAAGTTTATTATGGTTTTGAAAATGAATTAAAACCATTTCAAGAAACTATTTTAGAGTGGAATAACTTAATAAAAAATGATGTAAAATTAGTTCCGGTTTTAGCTTTTTATAAAGTAGGAAATGAAGATACTTTAGCAGGAAATGGAAGATTTGAATGGATAAATAATAAAAATATTATTGAAAGAGAAATAAATTATTCTAAAACTTTATCTAACTATAATGGCTTTACAGTTTTTAGATATGAATATTTATTTAATAAAAATTTATTTAATTTAAATACAAATGAAGAATTAATTGGATTAAAAAAATGTCTTTTGGAATAAAAGTATTTACTTTAAATAATTCATATATTGTTGGATATAATAATTAAAATAATCAAATAGATACAAGATAAGTTTTTATATATTCTTGTATCTATTTTATATAGAAAATATAATAGACTTTTTCTTTTATTTAAGATATAATTAAGTAAATGAAAGGGGATACTATGGAAAGAGTTCAAAAGGTAATTAGTAATTTAGGATATGCATCTCGTAGAGAAGCTGAAAAATTAATCTTATCTGGTAAAGTATTTATAAATGATAAGGTAGCAAGTCTTGGTGATAAAGTTTTAAAAGGTGATACTATTAAAGTAGATGGAGTTATTTTAGATAATAATCTTTTAAATGATAAAGTTTATTATTTATTAAATAAACCAAGAGGAGTTGTTTCAACAGTTAAAGATGATTTAGGACGAAAGACAGTTGTTTCTTTGATTAATACTGAAAAAAGAATTTATCCTATAGGAAGACTTGATTATGATACAACTGGAGTTTTACTTCTTACAAATGATGGTGAATTAACTAATAAACTTTTACATCCTAAAAATGAAATAGAAAAAGTATATCTTGCTAAAATAAAAGGAATAATTACAGGAAGTGATATTTATAAACTTAAAAATGGAGTTGTAATTGATGGAAAAAAGACTAGTAAAGCTAAAGTAAAATTAAAAAGTTTTAATAAGAAAAATAATACTTCTTTAGTCGAGATTACAATTCATGAAGGACGTAATCATCAAGTAAAAAAAATGTTTGATGTAATTGGCTATGAGGTTATTAAATTAACAAGAGTAAAACTTGCATTTTTAGATTGCAAAGATCTTAAATCTGGAGAGTATAGATCTTTATCTATTAAAGAAGTAAAAAGATTATATAGTTTAGGAGAATAATATGGATTTACAGGTTATATACATTTTATTTTGGATTTATTCATTTTTAGGATGGTGTATGGAAACTTTATTGGTATCTTTAAAGAGTAAAAAATATATCAATAGAGGATTCTTTTTAGGTCCATATTGTCCAATCTATGGAACAGGAGGAATTTTACTTTTATCTTTAAATAATTATCAAGATGCACCTTTAATAGTATTTATTCTTGCAATATTTATTTGTAGTATAGTAGAATACTTGACAAGTTATTTTTTAGAACTTGTTTATAAAGTTCGTTGGTGGGATTATTCAAATCGTATGTTTAATATAAATGGACGAGTATGTTTATTTAATTCTATTTGTTTTGGACTTTTAGGAACTATTATGGTATCTTTTTTAAATCCATTTTTTCTAAATCTTATTACAAGTTTAAAAGATAGTTTTAAATATATTCTTTTAGGAATAATTTTTTCAGTTACAACAATTGATATGATTGTAACATTTACAACTATGTTTGATATTCGAAAAACAGTTATTAATTTAAAAGAAAAAACACTTACTAGTTTATTTAGACCCAATAGTGATAATACAGAAGAAATAAGTAAAAAAGTAAGAAGTATAGTAAGAGAAAAAGGATTTATTCATAAACATTTAACTAAAGCTTATTCTAACTTTTTAATAAATCGAGATCATTTCTTTAAAAGAAGTGAAGAATTATCTAAAATTAAATTAAAAGAGAAACTTGAAAACTCTTATGTAATTGGAGCATTTATTAGTATTTTAATAGGTTTAATTTTAGGAAAAATATTTGGAAATATTAGTATATTTATAATAATTAGTTTTGTTTTAGGAATAATAATTATTCATTTAATAAATAGGAGTAGTAATGGAAAGTGATTTAGTAAAAAAAAGACGTAATAATATTTATTTATCAGATAATGATATAGAAATTCTTAAAAAATATGATATTAGATATGAAAATTTTTCATCACTTAAAGAAATGATATTTTATTTAGAAGATATAATTAATAATTATTGTGAAATAGATACGGATTTAGAAGAATTATTAATTAAGATTTCAGAATATAATTATTATTTTTATACGAATAAATAACAATATTTAAAATTGTAATAAATTTTAAATATTTTTTCATACTAATAATATGAAAACAAAAAGTATATGGGAAAATGATTTAAAAAGAAGGTATGATTCTTTAAAAGAAGTGAAGAATTATCTAAAATTAAATTAAAAGAGAAACTTGAAAAC
>CACZOV010000011.1 GCA_902782915.1 uncultured Erysipelotrichaceae bacterium
ATTTTTTTCATTTTCCATATTCTTGATAAGTATAATATCATATTAAATAATCTTCCTTGGCCTGTTCTGCTAAAAGTTTTGGAATTTTATTACGCCATAAAGAAGATAAATATTCTATTGTATAGGTTAAATCAAATTCTTGTTTTAATAAAGCTTGAATGTCTGCATTACTTTTCCCATCTATTTTATAAATTAATAGTTTATAATATAAAGGATAGTTATCATGTAATGTTTTTTCAATTAAATTATCTAAATCTTGCATTAAGTATCAAAAATCTCAAGTAAATTTATCATAACAATCCTCTTTTAACGCAGAGTAATTACATAGTAATGCACAAATATGAACTGGATTAAATAAACTAATAAGGCAATCACTGACCGGCTCACCGGTTTCCGCATTAATAGTAATATTTTCTGGTAAACTAACTCTTGTTAAATTTTTAACTATTGTTTTTGCCGCCATAGGTGGTTTATATGAATTTTTAATAATATATTGTTGCTGATGCATTTCAATCAATGCTTTTTTAACAATGTATTTTTGTTTTCCAACCGCCTTTTTTTCCATGCGCTCCATAATTTGAATTGCTTCTTTTAAATCCCTTAATGGTTTTATTTCTTCTAAATCTTTTTTAGTTATTTCTTTTTTATGTGTTAATAATATATTTTTATCATTTTCAATCATCATTTGTCATAAACCATCTTCGCCATTTTCTAGTGATTCTGTAATCTGTTGCATAGATGTTTCTCTTTTATTTACTGTTATCATTCTATTATCTGTTAAAATTAATTTGCTTTTCTTTTCTTCTGGAGTCATTGCGGAAACAATATAATTTGCTAAAATTTCTATGTACTTTTCATTTTCTAATTGATCATTAGCTAGTGTTGGTAATAAACTAGCAACAAATCCAACGCGATCTGCCGCAGTTTTTAATGTATAATCTAGCTTTTTATGTGTTTGTTCTGTTTCCGTTTAAAAACATCTCCTTTCTCAATCTTTTTCATCTTTATTGTACCACAAAATTTTCTTTTTGTCAAGAGCTAAGTTAATATATATTAATTGATTTTAACCAAAAAATATTATATAATATAAATATAAAGAAAATAAAATAAGGAAGGTTGAAAGACCGATAATCGGCTCCTTCCGCAGGAGGTATTATAGAAATGGAAAAGAATAAAATTCATCAAATATTATCAAATTATAATAATTTAAGTGAACAAGAGCAAAATAGTATACAAGGATTATATGCGGCAGGACAGGTAGCATGCGAAGAAATCGGGGCTATTGATGCCATGAAGCAAGTATTGCCGCTTGAATTAACTAAAATTTGAGGAAGAAGTCATAACAATATTGATAAGTATGAGTTAGAAAGTATATATAGATTTTTTGAAAGGATGATGAACAATCGTGATGATTAGTGCTAAAGAAGCTTATGAAAAAAGTAGGGAAAGTGCAAAAAGAAATGTTGAAAAAGCATTGAAGCAAATAGAAGAGGCTATTGCCGCAGCCGCTGAACGAGGAGAGTTTTCAGTTTATTTTAGAGAAAAGCATGGAGAATTTTACGATGCGGAAGTAGTAAAAATTTTAAAAGACAAAGGTTTTAGAATTAGAATGGATTGTGCGGAAATTGATGATTATGGTTATTACTATTGTAAATATTTAAAAATTAGTTGGAAAAATAGAGAAGGTAAACATCCTTGGTTAGTAAGAATGTCAAAAATATTATTTGGAAAGGAAATATAATAATGAGAAAAGTAAGAATTAGAATGTCTAAATTTTTATTACCTAAACCAAGCAAAATAATGAAAAGAGGAATTTATGAAATGGTTAGTGCAGCAACTGGTGGTAATACAAAAACACGTGATTATGGGAAAAAATTAAGAGAGGGAAAATATTAAAATAGGAGGAAAGATGAAACAGGAAGATAAAGAATTAATAATAGATTTGTTATTTGCTAAATATAAAGAGAATAAAGATGAGCACATATTGGATTTAATTAAAGAAATAGAAAAAACTAACTTTGTAGTGAATAAATTAATTATAGAAAATGCACATATAGATTTAAATCCAGATGATGGTATTATTAACTGAAAAGATTTATTTTTTGATGAGTTTGATTTATCTAATACACATTTAGAAATGAGTAAGAAAAAAATAAAAATAAAAAATGTTTTAAAATAATAAAAATTTTTGGAGGGCAAATGAAAAAAATTTTTGGAGGGTTTATGTACCAGGCCAAATATTTTTTCAAAAGTCAAGTTTTAAAAATCCCGAAACACTACCCCCACCTAAGAGTTCCTAGGGTACGTCACTAGCTGCAGCACTATGCTTGCTCGGCTCGCTTGCGTTTGTGGCGAGCCGAATTTTAGTTGACATAATAACTTGCAGTTTTTTGTTTCAGTGAATTCACGAACAAATATTCAATAGGAAATCCTAAAACCTTACAGTATCAAGGGTTTCAACACTTTGACCAAAATTAAAAAAATTTTTTAAATTTTCTACGAACATCTATTTGAGATTGATTACACTTTTGTGTACAATTGATGAAGTGCTTGATACTCTAAGGTTTCAGGAGATGCGGGAGCGCTTGGTTTACATAACAACTTGCAATTGTAGTATTATTTTTGTAACACAATTGTAATAATTTTGTAACATAAATGTAATAAAAAACTATTGACAATTAATAGCAAAAGTAGTATAATAAAGATAATCAAAGAGAGATACAAAGAAAGGAATTGATGAAAATGAATAAAAAAAGAATAATTAAAATGATTAAAGAAAGTCAAGTGTTAACAAAACAAGAGAAGAAAGAATTAATAAGAAAAGCAAAAATAGAAAACTTTGTAAATAATTATAAGATTATTATTAAATTACCTTTTTTGATTTTAGGTTTAACATTTGTTACATTAGAATGTTTATTTGGTTACATAACAGAGTTCTTTAGTTTAATAGAACAAGTGTTTCATTCAATTTGTATTAAGATAGATAATTTCAAAGAGTTTAACATAACAAATGGAAAAGCAAGAGAAAAAATACTAAAAGAAATAAAAGAAAAAAAATATAAAATTATTTAAAAAAGTATTGACAAACAAAAGATAAAATGCTATAATAATTATAGAAGTTAAGGAAAGAGGTTGATGAAAATGAGTGGAAAAAAGTTTGGTTATTTAATTGTAATAGTGTTTATGATACTTATTTTATTAATAAATTATAATAATAATGTAACTAAAAGAATAACAAAGGAAATTCAAGTAAATAATGTTGAAATGACAGAAAATGGTATTGTAATTCAATTAAATATAAATGGAGAACTTAATTATTACTATTATGAAGATAAATAAAAATTTAAAAATTTTAAAAAAAACTATTGACAAACTAGAAATAAAATAGTATAATAATTATAGAAAATAAGGAAAGAGGTAAAAAATTATGAAAAAAATATTTCTTGATCTTGATGGAACTTTAGCAAGATTTAATGTAAGAAATGCACTTGAAAGATTTGCAACAGAAAAAGGATTTTTCGCAAAACTAAAAGCTTATAAGAATATTGAAGAAATAAACGAAATGGCAAAAAATGGAAATGTTTACATAATTAGTGCAAGTCCAAAC
>CACZOV010000012.1 GCA_902782915.1 uncultured Erysipelotrichaceae bacterium
CTATTTGCCACAGCATTGCTTATATTTTTTTCCACTTCCACATGGACATGGATCATTTCTTCCAACCTTAGGTTCTTTATTTTTCTTAGGTTTCTTTGTTGTATCAGAATCTTTTTCATTAGTAATTTGTTTTTTAACAACTTCTTTTCGTTCGATATTTTGTCTTATCTCTGCTTTTATTAGGAATATAGAAACATCTTTATCTATTCTATCAAGCATATTTTCATACATTTCAAGACCTTCTATAGTATAAGCACGAAGTGGGTCTTGTCCACCATATCCACGCATCATAACAGCTTCTCTTAAATGTGATAAAGTATTAATATTTTCCGTCCAGTATTTATCAATTACATTTAAAGTAATAGCTTTTTCAAATTCATTAGCAACTTCAATTGGTAACACTGATAACTTTTCTTCATACTCTTTTCTTACTTTTTCAAATATAAATTCAAGAGTATCATCGGCATTTTTTGTTTCAATATCACTACTCTTTATTCTTGATTTTAATAAATCATGATTTACTATGTCAACTAAATCTTTTAAGGCTTCTACTTCTATTTTATCATTTACAAAATGTGTATCTATTAGATAACCTATATAAGAATGAATTGTATCAAGAGTTGTTTCATGAATTGATTCATTATCAAGTATTTCATTACGACGTTCATAAATATCTTCTCTTTGATTATTCATAACATCATCATATTCTAGTAATTGTTTTCTTATATCAAAGTTATTTCCTTCTACTTTTGCTTGAGCACTTGATAAGGCATTTGTAAATGTTTTACTACGAATTGCTTGATTCTCATCAAACCCCATACTTTGAAGAAGAGTTTTAATTCTATCAGTTCCAAAACGAACCATTAAATCATCTTCCATTGAAACAAAGAATTGAGATTCACCTGGATCACCTTGACGACCTGAACGACCTCTTAACTGATTATCAATACGACGTGATTCATGTCGTTCTGTACCAATTACACATAGTCCTCCAAGTTTTAAAGTCTCATCAGTTAATTTAATATCGGTCCCACGACCTGCCATATTGGTTGCAATCGTTACAGCACCTTTTTCACCAGCATGTGAAATAATTTCAGCTTCTCTTGCATGATTTTTAGCATTTAAAACTTCATGTTTAATACCAGCTTTTGTTAACATATTACTAATAAGTTCACTGGTTTCAACAGCAATTGTACCAACTAGTATTGGTTGTCCTGTTTTATGGCGTTCTTGTATAACTCTTACAATTGCTTTATATTTTCCTTTTTGTGTAGGATAAACTAGATCAGCATAATCAATTCTTGCAACTGGTTTATTAGTTGGAACTGGTATAACATACATATTATAAATATTTCTAAACTCTTCTTCTTCTGTTTTAGCTGTTCCAGTCATACCTGACAATTTTTTATACATTCTAAATAAATTTTGAAAAGTTATTGTTGCAACAGTCTTAGTTTCTTGATTGATCTTTACTCCCTCTTTAGCTTCAACTGCTTGATGTAATCCATCACTCCATTGACGGCCTTTCATAATACGACCAGTAAATGGATCAACAATTAATACTTCACCATCTTGCACAACATAATCAAAATCCTTTTTCATTGAATAATTTGCTCGAAGAGCCTGATTAATATAATGAACTAGTTCATTATTACTAATATCGTATAAATTATCTAAATGAAAATAATCTTCAGCTTTTTTATTACCTTCATCTGTTAAAGTAACTCCTTTAGTTTTTTCATCATAAATGTAATCATCTTCGGCTTTTAAACTTTTAGCAAAATGATCTGCATCTATATAAAGATTTGCACTTTTAAGTTCTCCACCAGATATGATTAATGGTGTCCTAGCTTCATCTATTAAAATTGAGTCTACTTCATCTATAATTGCATAATTAAGCCCTCTTTGCACACGATTTTCACGTTTTACAACCATATTATCTCTTAAATAATCAAATCCTAATTCATTATTAGTAGTATATAAAATATCAGCATTGTATTGCTCTCTCTTATCACTCGGAGATAACTCTCTTTTGTTAATTCCAACAGTTAAACCTAATCCTTCATAAATAGGCCCCATCCATTCTGCATTACGAGAAGTTAAATATTCATTAACAGTTATAACATGAACCCCTTCCCCAGTTAAAGCATTTAAATAGGCAGGGAATGTTGTTACTAAAGTTTTTCCTTCTCCAGTTTTAAGCTCTGCAATATTTCCATAATGTATAGCTATAGCTCCTACAAGTTGTACAAAGAATGCTTTTTCTCCTAGTTTTCTATATGCCATCTCTCTTACTGTAGCATATGCTTCTACTAAAATATCATCAAGTGTTTCTCCTTGACTTAATCTTTCTTTAAATTCTTTTGTTTTATTTTTTAAATCGTCATCCGTTAATTTTTGATATTCTGAATCTAATTCAACAATTTTTTCTGCTAAATTATTAAATCTTTTTAATTCTTTATAATCATGATCAAATAATTTTTTTAATATATTCATGATACCTCCTTGTCTACAAATATTATTTTATCAAAAAAAAAGCAAAATGAAAACATTTCACTTACTTTTTTACAATTAATAATAATTTTATTCAGTCTCGATAATTCCATATCCTCCGTTTTTTCTTTTATAAACTAGAGAAATACTGTTTAAATCACTATCTTTATACATATAAAAACTATGACCAAGTAATTCCATTTGAAGAATTGCTTCTTCTAAATTCATAGGTTTTATTTCAATTTTTTTTCTTTTAATTTCTTTTTCTTCTTGATTTGGTATATCAATAATACTATCAATATTAAATTCTTTTATGCCTGATTTTTCTTTTTTCTTTAATTTTGTTTTATTCTTTCTAATTTGTCTTTCTAATTTATTAACAACCAAATCAACTGCTGAATAAAAATCTTCTGATTCTTCCTCTGCTCTTAAAATAAGTGTTTTAAGAGGAATTGTTACTTCCACTTTTTGAGTATAATTTCTAACTTTTACAAGGACTGTTGCCTCAAATTCATCTAAGGAATATTTATCTAATTTAGAAAGCTTGTCTTTTACATATTCCTTCATTGAATCTGTAATTTCAATCTTATTACCACGTATTTTTATTTTCATATATTCACTCTCCCTTACATTTTAAGTATAACACAAAAAATATATAAAAAAAACTATTTATTTTAAAATAGTTTTTTACTACGTAGTTATTTTATTTATTTTTATAATTAGTTTAATAGCATGTTCTTAACTAATTGTTTCTGGCTTTACTACTGAAACATTTAATGCTTGATACCCCTTAGATGTTTCTAAAAGATTGAACTCCACATACTGCCCTTCTTGCAAAGTTTTATATCCTTCTTGATTAATGGCTGAATAATGAACAAATATGTCTTCTTTATCAGTATATTCGATAAAGCCATACCCCTTCTCATTATTAAACCATTTAACTCTACCTCTTACCACGTTCATATCTCTCCTTCTTTTAAATATTTTTCAGTAGATCTACAAAATTCACGCGCATAATAATCATAACAGATTTCAATACCAATTTTAGAATTTTTTTAAAATCGTATTTTTGAATATACTTTTGGAATTAAATATAATAATTTATAATTTTTTATTCCAAAAACAATCCATAAATTACCATTTTAAAGTTTTTTCTTTTTTATTTATTTTTTTCTTATAAAATGAATTTGGTGATTGAAATATGATTAAAAATTTTATCATCAATAATTCTATGAACTTAGTTAGTGGAATGAATAAATATAATACTGAACAATTAGAAGAAATAAAATATGGTCTTGAAGGAATTTATTTAACAGTTTCAAAAGTTGTTGTAATACTTATTATATCTATAATATTTGGTATATTTAAAGAAGCAATTTTATTTTTATTAATATTTAATATATTAAGAACGGTAGCTTTTGGACTTCATGCTTCAAAAAGTATATACTGTTGGATTTCATCAAGTATTTCATTTTTATTAATTCCATATTTATGTAAAAATTTTGAATTTCCTATCTTATTTCATATTATTGTATGCAGTCTTGCTTTAATATCTTTTATTCTATTTGCTCCTGCAGATACAATAAATAGACCTTTAATTAATAAAAGAAAAAGAAAAATTTATAAAGTACTATCAATTATTTTTGCAACTTTGTTTATTATATTAATCTTTACAATAAATTATTTGTTATTAAAAAACTTATTAACATTTGCTTTATTGTTAGAAACAATATTAATTTTGCCTATAACATATAAGATATTTAAATTACCTTATAATAATTATAAAAATTATAAGGATTAATATCTTGTGTTATATAAAAAGTAAAGGAGGGAATATGAGAAAATATTTAGCTATGGCTCTTGCTGCTGTTGGAATGCTTGTTTCAGGAATTGCAACTACAGGATGCTGGGCATTAATCGTTGATGAACCAAAAATGCCTAAATCAATGTTAAACAAATAATTTAATAAAGTAGAAAATATTCTACTTTTTTTTATAAAAAAGACAAATAAGAAATTATTCTTTATTTGCCTTTTTATTTATAGTTAATGTTGTTACAAAATAATTGTCCATAAGTTCATATTTTGTTTTAATCCAAGGATTTTTACGTATTGATTTTTCAATATCATATAGTCCTAATCCATGTCCTTTTCCTTTAGTTGTATATCCATTTTTTGTAATTGAAGTTAAATCTACTTCTCCTTTATAAGTATTTGCAAGTACAAAAATTAAATTATCATCCTCTTTATACATCATAAAATTAAGTTCTTTTTCATGAGACTCACTACTAGCATAAATTGCATTATCAAAGTACTCTCCTATAATTTCCAATAAAGTATTACTTTCTTTTAATGTTATTAAATCATTAGAAATATCTTTTATATCATTACTAACATCAACACTTATTTTTAAATTTTCAGTCTCTGCTTTTGATAATTTATAATAAATTAAATATCTAATTGCATCTATTTTAATATAATTAATTTTATTAAACCAACTATATTTTTTGCTATTATAATCACCTAATAAATTATCAATATAATCCTCTGCCTCTTTCATATCTTTCTTTAAATAACCTTTTATAGCAATTAAATTATTCTTATATTTATGAACTGTTGAACTATATTTTTCGATTAAATCAGCAGATGTTTTTAAATATTCATTTAATAAAACATATTTATCTGTAATTTCTTTATTTTCAAAGTGTTGACGAATCAAAACTAGCAATAGAATTAAGCAACCTAAAATAATAATAATGTTTAAAACAAATTTATAATCCATGTTCCATTTATTTAAATATAAACTATACATAGATGAAAATACAACTAAAATAATTAATATACTTAAAAATATAACAAATTTAATATTAGCTCTTTTTAATTTATTAATAAATGGTGTTATTTTCTTTCTTAAAATATAAGAATATATAATTGATATTATAGCAATTATTATATTAGCACCAATTGATTTTACTGTTTCTAAAACAATATCTAAGGTAAGCACATTTATTATATAGTATGTTACTTCAGATATTATACAAATAATGTATGATATTACTGATATTGTAATAATGTAATTATTATTTTCCTTATAAAAAAATTTAAACATGGAATAAAGAATAAGTAACATTCCAAATATTCTTGCTACATTTTCAAAGACAAAACTATTAATAATCATTAAAATAGAAAATAATATAATTATTAAGTATTTATACCATTTAAAATCTTTTAATTTTCTATAGGTTATAATATTACCACTTAAAAATAATCCAAAACAACAAGCAAATGATCCTATAAAATAATTAATCCATGTAGTTAGATCATAATTAAAATTCACTTCAATCCCTCCTAATTTCTATATTAAAAAGACACGCATCTTCTAATTCCTTCTTTTTATCTCTAGACAAGCAATTTGTATATTTCTCTCCAAAAGAGATAATAGGTATACTAGAGTTTATTTTCTTAATTTTAAATGTATTTACAATACAACTTCGATGACTTTTAAAAAAGCGTTTATCGTCTTTTAATTCTTTTTCTAATTTAGCAATATTTCCTTTATATTTAAATCTATCATCAAATGTTTCGATATATAAACATTCATCATACTTATCTTTTTCTATAAATAAAATATCATTATAAGGAATTCTTACTATTTCACTATCTTGTTTATAAGATAAAAATTTATTTTGATTGAAGGTTTCATAAATTTCTCTAAAACATAATATTAATCTTTCTTCTAAAGAATCAAATTTTGATATAAAATCAACCATTAAGATTTTTTTATGAAAAGCATTTTCTACTAGATCTTGATGAGCTGTTGCGATTATTATTTGATCATCCATTGTACGTTTAAATGTTCTAACTTCTCTTGCTAAATCAAGACCTGATTTTCCTTTTACTTCTATATCAAAAATATATACATTTTGACCACTTAGATTTTTTATAAATTTAATTAAATCTCCATTATATTCTTTAAAGTGATATATTTTATAATGGTCATCATTATATCCCATAAATTTATGAATCACATCTTTATATAATTTATAAAAATATTCTTCGTCTTCATAAATAATAAAATTAATCATGCAACCTCCCAGTTTTATTTTCTTTTTCTAGGAAGTTTTATTTGTTTTTCTGTTATAATATTTGTCTTGTTAACAAACCAAAAAACAAGTATTAATAAAACTAAATATGTACCAATTCGAATATATAAATTAATTTTTTCTCCAAGTAAATAAAATATAGATGCAATTGCAAATAATATATTTACAGCATAAATAATTAAAACCGTATTTCGATGAGAAAATTTCATTCCCAATAATTGATGATGTAAATGAAGTTTATCTGCATCACTTATTTTCTTATGATGAAATAATCTTCTTAAAATTGCAAACAAAGTATCCAGAATAGGAATTGCTAGTATAATAAGAGGAATAAAGACTGACGTTAATATTGTTCCTTTAAAACCTAAAAGAGATATTATTGATATAATAAATCCTAAAAATAAAGCACCAGAATCTCCTAAAAATATTTTAGCAGGATAAAAGTTATGAATTAAAAAGCCTAAAGTACTACCTAGCATTATTAAAGTTAGATTAAAATCTAATCCAATTGTTCTTCCTTGAAAGAAACAAATAACAATAATAGTTAAAAAGAAAATAGAAGATATACCAGATGCTAGTCCATCAAGTCCATCAATTAAATTAATAATATTTGTACAAGCAATTATAAATAAAAGTGTTACTAGATATGATAAAATTCCAAATTCTATTTCAATTCCAAAAAAAGTTATATTAGACAGAAGTATTTGTCCGTAAAATACGATTACCATAGCTGCTAATACTTGACCTATAAGTTTTGTTTTAGCAGTTAGTGGATTTATATCATCAACTATTCCAGTTAATAAAACCAGAAAACTACCAATTAAAATAGAATTCATTTGAACTGTCATTTCACCAAATAACATATAACCGACTAAAAATGCAAAGAAAATAGCAAGTCCTCCTAAACGTGGCATTGGTTTAGAATGCACTTTTCTTTCATTAGGAATATCTAAAGCGTTAACATGATTTGCTAACTTTTTAACAATAGGAGTAGAAACGCAAGATATTAAAAGTGTTGTAAAAATTACCTTTAAAGAATATATAATTGTACTATTGATCATAATAATGTCCTCCAAAAAAATTATATCACTTAATACTAAAAAAAACTAGTAATTTCTTTATAATTCAAGCATTACTAATTTTTTTTTAATATTTAATTATAATTTTTTATTATTTTTAATCAATTAATTGTAAATTATCAAGCATTATTCCTGTTCCCTCTGCAACACTTGTTAAAGGACTTTCAGCTAAATAAATTGGTATTTGTAACTCCTCTTCAAGTAATTCTTTTAATCCATTTATTAATGAACCACCGCCTGTTAAAACTGCCCCATTTTCAATAATATCTGCAGAAAGTTCTGGAGGTGTATCTTCTAAAACACTTTTAGCACTTGCTATAATCTTATCAATATCTTTTTTTAATGCCTCACTTGTTTCTTCACTATTTACA
>CACZOV010000013.1 GCA_902782915.1 uncultured Erysipelotrichaceae bacterium
TAGCTTTGATAATGTAACTAAAAGATTAAAAGATTATCCTTTATGGGGAGTAGAGTTTGCAACTTTAGAAATTCCCAGTATTGATCTAAAACTTCCTGTATATCAAGGGGATAGTTTAGATATTTTAAAATATGGTGTTGGACATTTTTCGGGAAGTTTTTTTCCTGGTGAAGGTGGTTCTATAATATTTGCAGCTCATAACAATAGAGGATTCTTTTATCATCTTCCTGATGTTAAAATAGGTGATAACATTATAGTTAAAACAACATATGGGACTTATACATACAAGCTTAAAGAAACGAAAGTAATTAAAGCTAAAGATAATGATGCTTTTCCATTTTATACTGACAAAGAAATATTAATGATGTATACATGTTATCCTGTAAATACAATTGGACATAAGACACGTAGATATGTTGTTTATGCGGAATTGGTTGGTGAATCTCATGAGGAATAGTTTAAAAGTAATACTTTATTATTTCTTAGAATTTTTATTATCTCTTTTAGTATTTTTATTAATTATTCTTATAGTTTTTAAAACAACAGTTTTAAATTCAAATTATCTTTTAAAGAAATTAGATGAAAATAATTACTATGAAGAATTAAGTAAAAATATTAAAAATGAATTTGAAAATTATATTATGCAATCTAATTTACCTAATAATGTTGTAGAAGACTTATTTACAATTGATGATCTAAAAGAAGAAGTAAATAGAACTATTAAAGATTTTTATAATGGGAAAAAAGTAAGTATTAATAAAGAAAAAATTAAAAATAAATTAGAAAATAATATTGAAGCATACTTAGAAAAAAATAATATAGTAGTAACTGATAAGAGTTCATTAGATCAATTTAGTAATGAAGTAGTTAAGATATACAGTACTAGAATTATGATTGCCAGTGAATTAACAAATGTAAGTAGTTCATTTCATAAGATAAATGAATATGTAAAACTTGCTATAATAATTTTAACAATTTTAGTTTTAATACTATCATTAATTATAAAAATATTATTTAAAAAAATGACATTGGTAATTCCAATAATGGTTTCTAGTTTATTGATATTAATTATAAATTATATGTTATTTGCTCAAATTAATATTCAATATATTACATTTTGGAATGATTCTATTTCAAGTATTATTAGAAATATTTTTTATGATGTATCAAATATATTAAAGAAAATATTTATCTTTGGAGTAATAATAGATTGTTTTATTATAACGATGTTTTGTTTTAGAAAGAAACTTTAGAAAAATTTAGAGTTTCTTTTTTTTTATTATATAAAAAATATTATCTATGAAGATAATAAAAAAAATGTCAAATTTTGTTGACAATAAAAAAAAATAGTTTATAATAAAGAGCTATCAAAATTAATTAGGTGGATTTTACGCAAATTTTAATAATTTGTTGTAATTAATTTTCAAATTTTGGTAATTGTAATATTCAGGAGGGGAGTTTATGAAAAAAACAATATTTAAAAAGAAAGCAGTATCAATAATTGGTTTGATGTTTGTATTTATAATGTCTTTTGCCTTATTAAATGATACTAGCACACATTTTGAAAAAATAATGAAAGGAGTGACAGGTTTATTTGCTAAGAATACAGATGGTTCACCACTTCATGAAAAAATATTAACAGATAATGAGGATGGAACATATAAATTATCGTTAAATGTAACTGGAGAATCAGAAAAGAAAGTAACTAAAGCAAATGTTATAGTAGTATTTGATACATCAAGTAGTATGAATAGTTATACAAATACTGCAGGATATGCTATATCAAATAGAAATGACAATAACATGTATGGTCTTGTTAATGGAGAATACGTAAGAATATATCGTCATTCAGAAGGTTATGGGTGGAATACATCTTACTATTATACTTTAACAGATAGTACAAATGGAGAGCGTTATACTGGTGCACGTTATGTATATAGCAATAATGTTACAAGGCTTGCAGCAGCTGAAAGTGCAGTCATAAATCTTGGAAAATCTTTATTAGCAAAGAATACAGAAGAAAATCCTGATGTTATTGAAATAGCACTTGTTGATTTTGCAAATATTGCTGAAATAGCCCAAGAACCAACAACTAATTTTAACGATTTGGTTAATGTTGTTAGTAGTAGAAATGCAGGTAATAACAACAGAGGAACTAACTGGGAAGCAGCACTTCAAAAGGTTTTAGATGTAGATTTTAATGATAAGGATAAAACTTATGTTATCTTTGTATCTGATGGAAATCCAACTTTTAGAAATACAAGTGGTGGTTATAGTGATTTAGATTATGATTATGACTATAATAGACAATATGGTATTTATGGTACTGGAAATGATGAGAATTCAACAACTGTTGCAAGA
>CACZOV010000014.1 GCA_902782915.1 uncultured Erysipelotrichaceae bacterium
ATTATAATATATGGATTATCACTAGAACCTGTTCCACCCGAGAAAGAGATTCCAGATTTTATGATTATGGAAGGGCGAGCGCCATACAGATTAATCGGACCAATGCGGCTACCGAGACCGTTGTAGCGCACGTCCCAAACGTTCGACGCATCATATGGATTTAATAACCAAAAATAGTAACCAATCTTTAAATAGCCATTACTATAACCAGACGCATTTTGATAACTTTTATAGTATTCATAATTATTTAGAAGTCCGACAGGCGATATACTTGTTGGAATCATAGTAGATAATAATTCTTCATTTTGGTTGTATACAGCCGGTTTAGTACTTATTGTTGTATTCGCTGGCATTGTCGCATTCCAATATTTAGTTGTATCAATTACTTCGTTATAATCTACTAAAGTATCCAAGAAATCTTCATTTAACCACTGATACATATATGATTTTGCACCTGTATCGGTTTTATAAAACCAGGTTTCTGTATTTGGATAATTGTAAGCAATACTTGTTATATTATTATCTGTAACTAGCTTCATTGATCCATCATTATAAATTGCTACTATTCTCCACATCTTTCCACTATACCATACATAGTTGAAATCTATACAATCATTGGTTCCTGATATATAAGTCATAGGATTTCCAAAATCATCAGTATCAGGTTTGGTTGTTTTATTTGCACATGTACCTGTTTTAATAGCAGCCTCTAATACTTTTTCACTTGCAGTTTTTTCATATTGAAGTGCCTCAACTACTACTCTTGCTTTAAATATTTTATTCATATAAGTTTTATCTGCACTTTCTATTAACCACATTTTTACTTTATATGAAGATGAATCTCCTATATTTAAAGTTCCTTTTTCTTCAATATAGTTATTAGTACTTAAAAGAATTGGTTCTGAATAATCAGAGTATTCTAAATCACCTGGTCCCTTTTTACAAAATGAGTATTTTATAACACTAGACATAGGAATAGTACTATCAAGTTCTTCTATATAAACATTATAATTAGCTTTTAAAGTACCATCATTTGTAACTGTAAACTCTAAAATATCTTTTGCTCCATTTTGAGCCATTCCCTCATCATCTGTCATTGGATACATATTAGTTATTTCTATTTCATTTGTATTTTGATCAATAAAACTAACACTTAAATTACCAACATTCATTGTATATGTTTTTTCTCCTCTAGCACTATTTCTTAAAAGAGCATAACTAGTACTCATTAGTATAACTAAAGCTATCATAACTAAATAAAGTGGTAAAAACTTATTAAACTGTTTAAAATATATTCTTTTCATATAATCTCCTAATTCTATATACATTTTATAATAAAATTAAAAAATAAGCAATAATTTTTATGTATTTCTTAACAAAGTAAATGTAAAGTTTAAAAGTTTTCTTTAAATAATCTTTTCTTATTCGACAAATTCCTTTATAATATTATTATAAATAGGAGTCAATATGAAAAATAAAAAAAATATATCTTATGAAGAAGAAATAAAAGAAGCTAAAGAAAGAAAAAAGAAAGAAAAAGAAGAAAAAGAAATTGAAATGGCTAATGACTTTGCTTTTTTAGATGATAAAGCACAAGAAAAAGAAAATAAAGTTAAAAATGAAAAAGTAACTATAAAAAAAGAAATAGAAAAGAAAAAAAAGTCAAAAGAAAAAACAATAGAATTTCGAGGAGAAGAAATAACAATATCAGATAAAGATCATTTATTAAAAGAAAATAAAAAAGAAGAAAAAAGTAAACTAAATATTTTCTTTTTAATACTAGCTTTAATTGTTATTTTAGGATATGGTTATTATATTTATACAACACTTGACTTTAATAATTTAGAAATAATTGATATTGTTAAATCTTGTAGTTTCGTTTTAATTGCCTTAGTTGTAATTCTTATTTTATTTAAAATAAATACCAAAAAAAGTACACCTTATATTATATTTTTAACTCTTATTTTAATTGGATATTCATTATTTGATTATTCATATGCTAAAGAAGTTGATGTTTATGTAAGTGATTTTATTAATCATAGTTATTCAGAAGTACTTACTTGGGCAGATAAATATCATATAACTCTTTCTACTCTTCATGAATATAGTGATACTATTGAAGAAAATCATATTATTATGCAAGAATATGGTATTACTACATTAGTTTCTGAAATAGATTCTTTTACTGTAACTATATCAGATGGACCAAATCCAGATAAAGAAATAATTGTTCCTAATTTGACAGGATTTACTTATGATGATGTAATGAAGTATATTAAAGAAAATCATTTATTTAATGTTGAAATTGAATTTTTAATATCTGATAAAACACGTGATACTGTTGTAGAACAAATTGGATCTGGTAGTATGAAAAGAAATGATTTAGTTAAATTTATATTCTCATATGGAGAAGAAATTGAACAAACTGAAGTTAATGACTTAAAAGGATTAAGTTTATTTGAAGCTACAAGCTTATTAAAAAGAAATGGTTTAAATTATGAAATTCAATATGAATTTAGTAATTCTGTCAACAAGAATTATGTAATTAGCCAAGAAGTTATAAAAGATGAAGACGAAAAAATCAAATTAATTATTTCTAAAGGAAAAGAAATAGTTGTTCCAAATATTGATAAAATGTCTACAACAGAAATTACTAAATGGGCAACTGAAAATAATATTAAATTAAAATATGAAGAAGTTTATAATAAAGAATATGAATCAGGAAAAGTTATTAAAGCATCAATAAATGAAAATGATAAAATTGAGGAAGGAAGCGAAGTAGTAATTACTATTTCTAAAGGAAGTTTAGTCATGCCTAAAACTACAAATTTAAATGAATTGAAAATGTGGGCAACTGAAAATAATATTCCTTATGAAGAATCATACGAATTTTCTACTACAATAAAAAATGGTGAAATTATTAAGATAAGTCCACTTGATGGAACAAAATTAACCGAAAATGATACAATTATAGTTACAGTTTCTAAAGGTAAAAGTGTTACAGTTCCAAATCTTGTTGGATTAACTAAAAATGAAATAACTAATAAATGTAATAACATTGGACTTACTTGTACTTTTAAATATGGAGGTCTTACTGAAGGAACTAAAAAGGATGTATCAATATCTCAATCTAAGAAAAGTGGTATTACTGTAGGAGAAGGAACAAATGTTACTATTACCTTATCAAGTGGTATTGTTGAAAAGGTAAATGTTCCATCTTTCTCTGGAAAGTCAAAATCTGAAATAAATTCAACTTGCAGTAATATAGGAGTTACTTGTAATTTTACTTATAATAATACCTACTCAAGTACAGCAAAAGATATTGCTATAAGTCAAGATAAAACTGGAATGGTTAATAAAGGATCAACTATTACTATTACTTTAAGTATAGGAAGTGCTAAATCTTTTACAATTGTAATAGACGGAAGTTTGTTGTCTCTTGGAAATCCAGAGCAAACTAAAAATACATTAAAGAAAAAGTTAGAAGATGCATGTCCTGGGGTTATATTTAAATTTAGCTTTAAAGCTGTAAATTCTGGAATTGGTTATTTAAATCCGGGAAGTGATGTTAAAGTCGGCTCTAATACGTTTACACAAGGAAAAACTTATAATGTTATTATTAATAGCAGTAATTAAAAAGTGATAAGTATAAGAATTATAAAAAGATAAAAAGACAGAATTTTATTAAATTTTTCTGTTTTTTTTATATTTACTTTTTTGCCTTTTTTATAGTTATTTTTTTATTTATTTTTTTTAATTAATAATAATTTTTTATTAATTAAGAAGTCTAGTGCAACTTTTTGATGGCTATAATAATTGTTTAAAATACAAATTAATAATTTTTTTATTTTTTTTATCTTAAATTATATAATATGTTTTTTTTCTTTTATATTATAATTAAGGCAGTTAATAAGATGAATTTATCTTGAATAAATTGCTTTACAAAAACTTGAATAAAATGAAAGGATGATGAAAGTGAAGGAAAAATATAATATGAAGGAAAGTATAAAAGAATTAAGGGAAAAATTTATGAAAATCAAAGCAGTTCCTTTTCATAAAAGTTTAAGACGTGGAACAACTGGAATTGGTTATACTTTTGAAACGTTGTTAAATAAGAAAGAGGATTTTAGTTTTTTGCCAGATTATAAAGGAATAGAAATTAAAACTAAATTAGGATATAGCACCTCCCCTCTTACGTTATTTTCACTAGGACCTAAAAAGGAAGGAGAAAATTCTTATGCTATTTATTTGTTAAAGCAGTTTGGTTATTTAGGGAGAAATAATCACGCTCTAAAACGATTTATAAGTGATATTTATAGTAATAAATTAGTAAGGATAAGGGGAAATTTGTTGTGGACAACAAGATTAGATTTAACACATAATAAGCTTAAAATTGTAATTCTTAATTATGATTTAAAGGTAGTTGATGATACTTGGGAATGGGACTTAGATGATGTAAGAGAAAGGCTTTACAGTAAGTTAAATTATTTGGCTTTTGTGAAGGCGTATCCGTATAATATAAATGGTGAATTATACTATAAATATGTTAGTATGAAATTTTATAAGTTAAAGTCCTTTGATAAATTTTTAGAGTTATTTGAAAAAGATATCATTTATATTAGTTTTAATATGAATATTGATAGTAATGTAGAATTTGATTTAAAAAACATACACGATCATGGTGTGGCATTTAAATTATGTATAAAGAATTTGGAAGATTTATTTGAAAGAATCAATTATTAATAATCTAATAAAATTAACTGATATTGTTAATTTAGATTGTAAGTAAAATTTGTACTCCAAAAATATTTTGGAGTATTTATTATTTAATTCATTTCCCAAAATTAAAAATATTTTAAATTTGGGAAACAGATACTTTTATAAATATCACATAATAAATACTAAATTCAAATATTTTTTGTAATAGCAAGCACTGAATTTGTATACATCAAAATTTGCTTGATGGGAAATTCTATACCATTTACCAAAATAAAAAGATGATGTAATCAAAAAACACCATCAATTGTTTTTACATTTTTACCAAACAAATTGAAAATATGTTTTGCTTATTATAAAATATACTTAGAAGAGGAGATTTTATGAATAATAAAAGAATTAGATATGTAAATAGAATTTTTACACTAGATAAAATCAATCAAAGTATAGAATTAACCATTTGGGATAAAGAAAATATTACAGATTATTTAAATGAATATGAAAAACATTATGGATTAAAATTAATAAATAGTAAAGAATTGATTTTTATTCAAGTTGAATATTCAAATATGATATGGAAATATAGAATATACTTAGGTTCATATAAAAGAAAATATTCATCTTTAACAATCAATGATGAAAGATGGCAAATAATAGAAAAAGATGTAGAATCTGATTTAAAAATGATCGGTCTTGAAAATTTAAAAAACAACATATTATTATCACTTAAAAAGAATGAATATTATGAATATAAAATAGAAAAAGATGAACAATTTAAAAGATATTGTGTTTAATTTACCACAATATCTTCTTTCTTTATATTCTGTTAGTTTTATCTTGATTTAAAGATACATGATATTCGTCATTCTCATGCATCTTTGTTAATCAGTATCAAAACACCTATTACAACTATTTCAGAACGTTTAGGTAATTCTGATACTCAACTGACACTTGATACTTATATTCATATATTCCCTTAAGATGAAGATAAAGCTGTCCCAAATATAGAAAAATTAAGACAAAAATCTAAATTTTAAGAAATTTTTAAGTAATTTAAGAATCATTATATTATAAAAACCTTATTTAATAAGGTTTTATAAACTAAATGGTCGGGAAGACAGGATTTGAACCTGCGACCCCTTCGTCCCAAGCGAAGTGCTCTACCAAGCTGAGCCACTTCCCGACAAAATATAAAATGGTGCGCCCGATAGGAATCGAACCCATAACCTTTTGGTCCGTAGCCAAACGCTCTATCCAATTGAGCTACGAGCGCGCATCTTTCCCTCAAGACGAATATTATAATAGCATTTTTTTGTAACCAAGTCAAGTATTTTGGTTTATTTTGTAGATTATTTTCAATTACCAATTAGACTTAATTAATATAATATAATATATGCTAAGGAAAAGAGTTTTATTAATATAAACTACTTATTTTGTAAAAGATATGCTAAATATACATTTTCCATTATAGATATAACTGTCATTGGACCTACTCCACCTGGTACCATAGTCATTAAAGAACTTTTTTCAAAAGCACTGTCTTCTACATCTCCATATAAACGATTATTTATCCTATTAATTCCAACATCAATAACAACTGTACCAGTTTTAATCATATCTTTAGTTATTAACCACTTTTTACCAACTGCTACAATTAATATATCAGCCTTTTTTGTATATTTATTTAAATCTTTAGTTTTTGAGTGACAAATAGTAATAGTTGCATTTCTATTTAATAACAAATAAAAAAGTGGAAGCCCTACAAGTTCACTACGACCAATAATTACTACATTTTGACATACATCAACTTTATAATAATCAAGTAAGGACATAATTCCCTTTGGAGTACATGGTATTAAACCTTCTTCATTTTTTATTAATTTTATCCTGTTTTCATTAGTTAATCCATCAACATCTTTTAAAGGATCTATTGTATTAATTATTTTATCTTTATCTAAATTCTTTGGAAGTGGTAATTGCACAATTATTCCAGTAATACTTTTATCTTTATTTAATTCTTTTATCTTATCTATTAATTGTTCATTACTTACTTCATCATAATGTAAATTTATAAAATTATATCCAATACTTTTAGCCATCTTTTCTTTTTGAGATACATACACACGACTTGATTCATCATTTCCAACACTTATAACTACTAAAGTTAATTTTTTATCCAACTTAGATATTTTACTTATTAATTCCTCTTTTTTAATATCTCTTACTAATTTACCATCTATTATTTTACTCATAACTATTCAATTCCTTTCTTAATGTTTTATAATCTGGTACTAAAATACTTACTAAATTCCAAAAATCTTTTGAATGATTAGGATGTATTAAATGTGATAATTCATGAACTATTACATAATCTAAATACTTAATATCTTTTTTTATTAAATTAAGATTTAAAGTTACACGATGAGTTTTCACATTACATACTCCCCATCTGGTTTTCATACTCCTAATAGTTAAAGAAGGATATGGAATACTAACTGGAAACATTTTATAAATTTTATCTAATTCTTCTTTAAAAATATAACATGCTTCTTTTTTTAACCATTTATTGATATCTATATCATGATTAATAAATATTTTAGAATCAGTTTTTATTACATCTTTACTATTTAAATAAACTATATCATACTTCTTTCCTAAATAATAAAAAGTTTTATCATATTCTTTTTGTTTTTCTCTTAACTTTAAACTTTTAATTATAAAATTTTCATGTTCTTCAATAAAGTTTAAAATATCTTTATTTCTGGTTAAATAATTGGTAGTAATATAAATACTTCTATCGTCTTTAACACTCATATAAGTTCTTTTATTATTTTTTCTTTTAATTACTACCTCTAGTTCCTCTC
>CACZOV010000015.1 GCA_902782915.1 uncultured Erysipelotrichaceae bacterium
AGGTAATTTTATTCTTGAAGTAGGGGATGATGGTATTAAAGGAAAAGATTCTTTAGTAATCGAAAATGGAAATTTTACGATCACTTCAAACAACGATGCAATTAAAACAACAAACGAAAGTGAACTTGGTAATTTAATAATAGAAAATGGTACATTTAATATAACAACAAATGGTGATGGTATTACAAGCATTAGTACTCTAGAAATAAATAATGGAAACTTTAATATAAAAACAAATAAAACTAATTCAAGTTCCAGTCAAAAAGGAATTAAAGCAAATGGTAATTTAATTATTAATGAAGGAACATTTAATATAGCAACAAATGATGATGCAATTCACTCTAATAAAGATATTACTATCAATAAAGGAGTATTTACTATTACTTGTAATGATGATGGGGTTCATGCTGATGGAAAAATTGAAATAAATGATGGTACATTTACCATAAATGCTCACGAAGGACTTGAAGCAACTTATGTTAAAGTAAATAGGGGAGATATAAATATTACAGCAAGTGATGATGGAATTAATGCTGGTAATAAATCTAATGATTATCAAACTACTATTGAAATTAATGGTGGTAACTTAAAAATTTCAATGGGGCAGGGTGATACAGATGGAATAGATTCAAATGGAAATATATATATTAATGGTGGTGCAATAGATATAACTGCAAACTCTCCATTTGATTATGATGGTGAAGCTAAATATAATGGTGGAACAATTATTGTAAATGGAGAAGAAACAAATACTATTACTAATCAATTCATGGGCGGTGGTATGGAAAACGGAGGTATTCCAAATGATAAAAGACAAGACATGCCACAAAATGAACAAGGTCAAGTTCCTAACAATAAAGAAAGATCAAATAATAGAAGAAAATAACAAAAAATACAATTTTGAGATTTATTTCAAAATTGTATTTTTCTACATAACTGGATTATTTTTTGACGTAAATTTTATTTTCTTGTTCTGTAATTTGTTCCATTACATCATTTTTTAGAGTTAAAAACTCTTTTTGACGTTTATTTTCTTCCATACTATCTTGATATAATTTATAAACATCTGATAATTTAGTTGCAATTTCCTTCTTATATTCTAAACTATGTATTTCATCTTTAAATTCTAAATTATTTAAATTTAATTGATTAACAATACTTTTTAATCTAATAGTGATTTCTTTTAATATATCTAAATTTATATTAGATTTATTTAATTCCTCTATAAAATCTTCTATTTGATATAAAATATTTTCTTCATATAAAGGAATTTTTTTTCTAACTATTTCTTCTTTTAATATTTTACTATTTGGAAATAAATTAGATAAATATTTCTTTATCATTTTTCCTTTACTCTTAATAATTGTATAACCAATTCTAATACAAAAGTATACTTGTCTTATAAATGAAAATAATAGTCCTATACCAAGAATAGAATTAAGTGTTACTGTAAAAAATACTGTTAAAATAACAAATAAAATAAAGGCTATAAGTGCAAATATAATAGTAAAAATTTTACCTTGTTTTAATTCATCTTGAAGATTATATTTAATTATTAATATATTAGATATTTTATGATATAAACTTTGTATTTTATTTATAATAGTATCAATTTTATCGGATTCTAATATTTTATTTATTCGATTACTTTTTTTTAAAAATAAATCATGTTTTAATTCCTTCAATTCCTTATTTAGCATAAATACTACCCCTATCTCTGAGGTAGTATTTTACTATTTAGATACATTTTTGTCAAATTATACTTCACTCATATATTCAATTAATCTTAAAAATATCTTAATACTTCTTTTATCTAATCCACGTCTTTTTAATTTTCTAATTTCAATACGTTTTTTAGAAATAGATATTTCTTCACTAAATAAAATATGAGCAATTGTATCTTTTAAATTAGTTGGTACTTTTAAATCAGATAATATGCTATCAATATCATCATTTATTAACATTAAGGCATCTATTTCAATGTCTGTTCCCTTACAGTTAATTGTTAATTGAGATGATGTTAAAACATCTTTAATTTCTATTACAAAGTCATTATCCATTAAATATGATGTAAATGGTATTTCTTCTTCATTTGAATAAACTTTTATATCACTTGCTTGTTTGGTATTTCGAAAACGAATTTTATAATCTCTTTTTGAAAATAATAAATTACTTTTTCCTTCTACGGTTCTAATTATTAATGTATAGTTATTATTTAAATAATTATAATCAATATTTGTAATAACATAATTACCATTTTTATAATTATTTGTAATACCATCATCTTCATATAAACTATATGAATTACTTTTACCAGGAAATACATGTATTTCTAATTCTTTAGGTGATTCAGTTGTCATTAAATCATTAATTCCAGCTAAAGGAATTATTCCCCCTGCTTTTACAAATACTGGATAATCTTCGATATTATAAAATGATACATATTTTTTATTACCAACAAACTTTTTTCCAGTTTTAAAATCATACCAAATTCCTTCAGGAATAAAAAATCTTTGAATTGTTCTATCAATTAATGGATCTGATTTTTTAACAATTGGAGAAATTAACATAGATGAACCAAAATAATACTCATTAATATAAACTGGATCATCATATACAAATGGATAATCATAATAAAGCGGTCTAATTAAAGGTATTCCATCCTTATGATAATGATAAATTTCAGTATATAAATACGGAATAATTTGATTTCTAAGTCTTAAATAATAACTTACAATATTATTAGTAACAACATCCCATCTCCATGGTTCTCTTTTATAATATGTCCCATACTCTGTATTAAACCTTAAGAAAGGAGAAAAAACTCCAAATTCAACACTTCTAATATAAAGTTCATTATCTTCTATGCCACCAACTGATCCACCAATATCATGACTCCAATAAGAAACTCCAATATTTGATGCTGTAATATTAAATAAAGGTAAAAATTGTAATACTTCAAATGATATAATATTTTTTCCTGAATAAAGAATAGGGTATCTATGAGGAGCAAAATTTGCATTTCGTCCTAATATAAGACTTCTTTTATCATTTCTTTCCATATCCTTTTTCATATAATCATTTAAAATAAACAAAGAATTTCTATTTTCTAAAACATCATAATCATTCCAAAATAAATCTATTCCTAAGTTTTCTAATGGATGAATAAATATTTTAAAATATAAATCCATAAATCTTGCATCCATTGGGTTAAAATCGATATAACCTTTATTATTTAATGGAATATATTGTTTAGCTATTTCAAAATTATTTTCATAGGAAAATATTCCATCTTTTGGGTTAATTTTAACTCCAACGTGAACATTCATTTTATGTAATATATCTATAGTTGATTTTGGATCTTTGATTAATTTAGAATTAAATGTAAAACCAGATGTTTTAGATATTTTATCATCTTTAAAACTCCAATCTTTATCAAACAAGAATACTGAAATTGGAATACTATTCATTCTAAATTTATTCATAAGAGGAATAATATGCTCATCACTATATGGAATATCTCTACTCCACCAATTACCAAGTGAATATCTTGGAATAAAAGCTGGATTACCTGTCAAAGTAAAATAATCATGGAATACTTCATTAAGATCATTACTGTATGCAAATAAATAAAAATCTTTATTACCATCTATTCTTTTATAAACGTTTGAATACTCATCATATAAAATAGTATTTGAATCATCAAAAACAAAGAAAAAATCCGGATTAAATAAACCTTTATTCAAATTTGGCATCTTATTGGTATTATCCAAAGATATAGTTGTACCACCATAATTTCTAACTTCTTTTTGATTATAAAACCAATTCTTTTTACTATAAAGAATAGTTCCTGATAGAGTTCTCTCTGAAAATTTTGCATTTTTTTGATACTTAATTTGAACATATTTTGTTTCAATATAAATATATGCTTCATCTTCTTTTAAAATATATTTTGGTAAATCAAAATTTCTTCTAACAACATTTGCACTACTAGCATCGACAAATTTACCTTGCTCTGAATATTCAAAACGAATTAATCTTTCAGTTAGAATTTGTATTCTAAATCTATTTCCAATTATAACTGCTTTATCATTTACTTTTAAAAATTCTTGGTTTATTCTAAACTGAGGACCTAAATCATACATATTAACCTCCTATTTATTATTTAAAAATCTAACATAATATTCTTCATAAGTCATTTCATTATCATGAATGTACTTTGCAATTTCGTCTCCTACATATCGAAAATGCCATGATTCATATTTAATTCCTGTAATATTTTCATACTCTTTTTTATATCTTAAAATAAATCCGTATTTATAAGCATTATCATAAGTCCACTTACTTTCTTTAGAACCTAAAAATACATCACTTGATTCAGCTTTAATATCAATAGCAAGTCCTGTATGATGCTCAGAGTAACCAGGATGAGTTACATAATTTTCAGCATATTTTTTTCCATATGTTTTTAAATATGTATTATAAGTTTTTTCTTGCTCAGTGAAATCTCTATATCCTGATCTTACTAATAAGCTAAAAGATGTCATAGCTTTACAATCATCACTCATTTTTATAAATGCTTTTAAAGCTTCTTCATTTAACTTTTGGCCTTTTCCATATTCACTCGGCACATCAACTAAATTATCCGGAATAAAATCTTCACTTACTCCACGATACTTATTAATTAACATATCATAGCTAAAACTATTTGTTATTTTAGTATCTTCATAATATTCTTTATCAAGACCAATATTAACATAAATAACAACTAATTCTTTATCTATATTTAATTTATTTTGATAATTTACATATCTATCATAGTTTTCCAAAATTGAAAAATCATATTCTAAAAATTTAGATACGTTTTCTATATAATCATTCTCTAAAAAATCTTTTAAAGAATCATTAGTAGCACTTTTTAAAATATTATTAATATCATTTGGATTATAACCCTTATCAATTAGTATATTAACATTTTTAGTATAATCACTTAAATTATAATAATTTAATTCTTTATATATATTAAAGTTTTTAGATTTAAAATCCTTACTCTCAAAAACTATATCTAATGCTTTATTATACTCAATTTCAAGTACTTCTTTTTTTAAATTATTTTTTAATATAACTTCAATTGATTGATCACTGTAGTTTAGATTTTTTAATAGATATTTATTATATAGCTTAATAGGATTTATTATTTCTATAACTAAAACAAATAATATGATTACTATAATAAAACTTTTCTTTTTTATTCTTCTTTTTTTCATATATGCCTCATATTTTACTAATAAAGTATATCATGTATTATCAAGTTTGTAAATTAAAGATTATCATAAATATCTTTTTATTCATTACTTGTATAAATAATTAAATTATGTTATTCTACTTTCTGGTGATTTAGATGTACATTAACAATAAAAGATATTATACTTTAGATAGTTTTTATAAAGAAAAATTTGGGTGTAAAATTGCTAAAATAAGTCTTAATGCCAACTTTACATGTCCTAACAGGGACGGAACTAAAGGGGTAGGGGGATGTATTTATTGTTCTAATTTAAAAAGTGGGGAATATGCTGGTGAATCTACAAAGGATATTGTTGAACAGTTTAATGATGTAAAAAAAATTATGACAAATAAATGGCACGATGCAAAATTTATTGGTTACTTTCAAGCAGGAACTAATACTTATGCAAGTGTTGATAAATTAAAAAATGTTTTTGAACCTATTTTAAAACAAGATAATGTTGTAGGACTTAACATTGCAACTCGTCCTGATTCTATTACAGATGAGTGTTTAGATTATTTAAGCGATTTAAATAAAAGAACTTATTTAACAATAGAACTTGGTCTTCAAACAATTCATGATAAAACAAGCGAACTTATTAATAGATGTCACACTTTAAAAGAATTTGAAAATATGGTTTTAAAACTTCGAGAAAAAAAAATAAATGTAGTTGTTCATATCATAAATGGACTCCCATATGAAACAAAAGATATGATGATTGAAACTGTTAAATACTTAAACAAACTAGATATAGAGGGAATAAAAATACACATGTTACATATTTTAAAAAATACAAAGCTAGAAAAATTATATGAAAATAAAAAATTTCATGTACTTACTAAAGATGAATATATAGATATCGTTGTATCACAACTTGAATTATTAAAACCATCTATTGTTATCCATAGAATTACAGGAGATCCAAAAGTAGATGATTTAGTAGAACCTAATTGGTTAATAAAAAAATTTGTTATTTTAAATGATATAGATAAAGAATTAAAAAAAAGAAATACTTATCAAGGAAAAGCATTAGAAAAGGTAATCGAATAACGATTACCTTTAATTTACTTTCTTACCACATTCTGGACAAAACTTAACATTCTTTGTTAATTTAGTTCCACAATTTGGACAATAGTTACTTATTTTAGATTCTTCTTTTTTTATTTCTTTTTTATTTTCTTTTTCTTCTTTTTGAGATGCATCAATTGACACATCTCCATTATTTATTTCTTGTTCAACTGAATCATTTTCTTTCATAGTATAAAGGAATATTCCTCCAAATAAAGTATCTGTTATAACTGTAATAACAGTATAAATAACTGAATTTTTAGGATTCATAGCTTTAAACATATTATAAAAAGCCCAACTTTCAAACACTAGTAGTCCAAGAGAAATTAATTTTGATAAATCACCATCATTTCCTAAAACAACTGATGCAGCCGAAAGTCCTAAAGTTACCCAAGTAAATGTAGAATTCTTTTTAGAGTCAAGAGCATATACTTCAAATCCAAGTTTTCCAATTAAATAACTTCTTCCAACAGGAATAAATGCAAGCCATGGGTTAGGAATATTATTTTTCTTAGCTGTATTCATAATTCCAATACTTGAGAATACCCATAAAAATACTAATGCTATTGCAAATAAAACTGCAAAGAAAATTATTAATATGCTTGCGCCTCCTAAAATGCTTAAAATCCTATCTAAGCCATCAATATCTTTTAAATTTTCTAAACCTTCTAAACCATCTAAATTAAAATTAACCATTTTTACACCTTTCTTTCTTTTTATTTATTAAAACGGAAATGACAGATGTCTCCGTCTTTCATTAAATAATCACGTCCTTCTATACGAAGACGACCTGCCTCTTTTACTTTTTGCTCATCACCATATTTAATTAAATCATCATAACTCATAACTTCAGCTTTAATAAAACCATCTCGAAAATCAGTATGAATAATTCCTGCACAATCCCTTGCATTCATACCATCTTTATAAGTCCAAGCTCTTACTTCATCGCTTCCTACTGTAAAATAAGTTTTAAGACCTAAAAGACTATATGTTGCATTTATTAAATCATCAAGTCCACTTGATTTAATTCCTAACATTTCAAGCATTTCATTTTTTTCCTCTATAGAAAGTTCAGCAAGCTCACTTTCAACTTTACAACAAGTTTTAATTACTCTGGTATCTGTATTTTTTAAATAATCTTTTAATTCTTTTACATATTTGTTATCGTATGCACCTAAATCATTTTCAGAAACATTAGCAAGGTAAAGAATTGGCTTACTTGTTAAAAATTGAAATGATTTAATCTTTTCAAGTTCATCATCTGTAAACTCTATTTCTCTAAGAGGAATAGCTTTTTCAAGGGCATCTTTTGCTTTTCTTAAAGCCGATACTTCAATCAAAGAATCAGAGTCTTTAGTGGTCATAGCTTTTTTTTCTATTTTGCCTAGACGATTATTTACTATCTCTAAATCACTTATTGTAAGCTCAATATTAATTATTTCTACATCTCTTACCGGATCAGGGGATCCTTCAACATGGATAATATTTGTATCATCAAAACATCTTACTACTTCAACTATTGCATCAACTTCTCTTATATGAGATAAAAACTTATTTCCAAGTCCTTCTCCATTAGATGCACCCTTTACAAGACCTGCAATATCAGTAAACTCAAAGCTTGCAAGAATTAATCTTTCAGGCATATATAAATCATTTAAAACATTCATTCTTTTATCTGGAACATTTACCACTCCAACATTAGGATCAATTGTTGCAAATGGATAGTTAGCTGCAAGTATTTCTTGTTTAGTTATTGCATTAAATAAAGTTGATTTGCCAACATTTGGAAGTCCAACTATTCCTGCTTTTAACATAATTTCACTCCTTTTAATTTATCACCAATCAATTTATACTGTAGGATATACTCCTGGTCCAATTGGTAAACCTATTATATACCATCCTATTAAAAGTAGCAACCATGTTGCAGAAATTATTAAAAAATATGGCATGATTAATTTAATTGCTTTAAAAATTCCAATAGGATTATCTATATCTTTATTATATATATTTATATATGCAAGATATATAACAAAAAATGCTGATAAAGGAGTAACTCCCTTTGTCATTGAATCTCCAGCCCTAAGTACAAATTGTAAAAATTGAGGAGAAATATTTGATTGCATTAAAGGTGGAACAATAACAGGGGCTAAAATTTCCCATTTAAGAGATGCTGTTGTCAAGAATAAATTAGCAAAAGCTATTAATAAAATTGCAATTATTAAAAGTGGTATTCCAGAAAAAGTTAAACTATCTATCACATTAGCAACAATTCCTGTAAGAATTATACCTATATTTGTTTTTTTAAAAATAGCGATAAATTGGGATGCTAAAAATATTAATATAATAACACCACCAAAATCTTTTAAACTATCATGACTTAATTTAAAGACGTCTCTATCACTTTTAAAATTCTTAGAGCCTATTCCATAAAATATTCCTGATACAATAAAAAGTAATGCCATCATATAAGTAAATCCATCTTGAAAATAAGAATTATCTCCAAATATTTGCCTTAAATATGTCTTTTCATTCATATCAAGAAGAAGTCCCGAAAGAGGTAAATTTGGAATAACTGAATAAATAAAAATTACTATCATAATTAAAGATGCAATTAAAGAATACTTTAATCCTCTAGCTTCTAAATATTCTTGATTTAATTTTTCTTCTTCGCTTTCTATATCAATAACTTCAACATCTTCATCTATTAATTCTTTTTTTTCTTTTATTTTACCATACTTTGGAACAATTATTTTTTCAATAATTAAAGTCCCAACGATCGATAATACTAATGTTGATATAAGCATAATATATAAATTTGATAATAAACTAACATGATATGCTTCATCAACAATTCTTGAAGCACTAGTTGTATAAGGAATTAAAGAAACTTCACTTGAACCAACAAAAATTGTTGTACCTGTACCAAAAGCTACCCCACAAAATGCTGCTATAATTCCTGATATTGGATTTCTTCCTTTTTTTTCATAAATAGTTGCAGCTAAAGGAATTAAAATAATATAACCTATATCATTTATTATAGTTGATATTGTTGCAATAAAGATAATTATAAATGTAATTACTTTATAATCTATTTTACTAAATACCTTTTTATTTAAAAACTCTAAACATCCACTTGCATCTAATATTGAAATTCCAATTGCCATTAATAAAAACATCGATAGGGGAGCAAAACTAATAAAATTTCTGGTTGCATTACTAATAATATATTTTAAACCATCAAAAGTAAATAAATTTTCAACTGCAATAGTATTCTGAACAATTGATAAATCTGTTCCACTAACTGTACTATATGTTGTTTGAAAATTAAATAAAGATAATATTCCACTAAATATTATTGTTCCAACGATTAAAATAAGATATATACTAATTGGATGAAGTTTTAATTTTTTTAATTTTAATTTTTTCTTTTTATTCATTTTGATCACTCCTAGGAATAATCTTTTTTATTTTCTTATTAAATTCTACTCTAGGAATCATAACTACATGTCCACAATTAATACATTTAATTTTAATATCTGCTCCCATTCTTACTACTTCCCATAAATTTGATCCACATGGATGAGGTTTTTTCATGGTAAGAAGAGTTCCTATATCATATTGTAAATCCTTCATATTATCACTCTCATTCCCTTATATTTAGTGCATCCATAATACGATTAAAATCATCTAAATCTTGGAAATTTATCTCTATTTTAGTTCCTCTTATACGAACCTTTGTTGCAAGACGATCACAAAGAAGTTCCTGTATATACTTATAAGTTTTATTTTCTTCAGTTTCACGTCTTTCCATTTTATTTCTTTTTTCAAATGATTTATCTTGAGTCATCTCTTCAATTGCTAAAGTAGTTAACCCTTCATTTATAATTCGATCAGCCATTTCTTCTACTTTATTCGGATCTTTAATTTTACTAAGTGTCCTAGCATGAGTTGCTGATATTTTTTTGGCAATAACGAGTTCTTTTACAGAATCTGGCAAATTCATAAGTCCTACCATATTTGTTACATAACTACGACTTTTCCCAATACGACTTGCTAATTGTTCATGATTTAATCCTCTGGATGCCATTAGATTTTGATATGCCATTGCTTCTTCTATAGGATTTAAATCTTCTCTCTGTAAATTTTCCAGAAGAGCAATTTCCATCATTTCTTGATCGTTAAAATCTCTTATAATAGCAGGAATTGTTTCTCTACCTGCTAATTTACTTGCCTTTGCACGTCTCTCTCCAGCAACTATTTCATATCCTTTTATACTTCTTTTAACAATAATAGGTTGAAATACTCCATGTTCTTTAATAGAACTAGCAAGTTCTTGTAAAGCATTTTCATCAAATACTTTTCTAGGTTGATATGGATTACTTCTCAACTCATCAAGCTTTACTTGTTTAATTTCTTCTTTTGGTGTTTCTTCAACTATTTTTTCTTCTAACGTATCAAAATCAAGTACTTCTGCTCCAAACAACTCTTCAAGTCCTTTGCCTAAGGCTCTTCTTCTAACAGTTTCCATTTCTCATAATCACTTCCTTTGCTAAATTTATATATGCCTCTGATCCTTTACTTTTAGGATCATATGCAACAATTGGTTTTCCATGACTTGGTGCTTCTGCTAACCTTATTAGTCTAGGAATAATTGTATCATATACTCTGTCTTTAAAATAACTTCTAATTTCTTCAATTACATCAAGTCCTAAGTTTGACTTTGATAACATAGTAAGAAGTACTCCTTCTAAATCTAGTTCTGGATTTAAATTCTTTTGAGTTAACATAATTGTATTTAATAACTGAGTAATTCCTTCTAATGCAAAGAATTCACATTGAACTGGAATAATAACCGAATTACTGGCAGTTAATGCATTTGTTGTAATATTTCCAAGACTTGGAGGACAATCTATAATGATAAAATCAAACTTATCTTTAACACTTTCCAATTTTTCTTTTAATTGATAAGCTCTTTTAAATGTTGGATCGTTTTTACTTTTTTCAATAAATTCTATATCAATACCAGCAAGTTGAATTGTTGAAGGTAATATAAATAAATTTTTAAAATCTGTTTTTAAGATAACTTCTTCTATTTGACAAGATCCTCTTAAGAGATCATAAACACTATTAGTTATATCACCTTTGTTAACTCCCACTCCAGTTGTTGCATTTCCTTGCGGATCAAGATCAATTAATAAGATTTTTTTTCCTAAAAGTGCAAGGGATGCAGATAAATTTATACTTGTAGTTGTTTTACCAACTCCACCTTTTTGATTTACTAATGCAATTATTTTTCCCATGATTACCACCTTTTCTATATGCTTGCACATATATTTTATCAAAAAAGAAGTAAATAGGGAAGATAAATTCTAAATTTATTAAAAAAAACTGATTACAAATCAGTTTTCTTAATTTTAATAGTAATTTGATATACATCATCAAAATCTATTTCTTCTGTTTCTATATCAATACCATTTTGTTTAATTTTATCTGTTGTCTTTTTCAACTCTAAAACTGCATCATTTGTATTTTTAATTGTAATCGTAGGTTCTAAACTAATATATTCATTTTTCTCATTTTCTTTTAAAGAATCAGAAACAATTTCTTCTTTTGGTTCTATTTCACCAATAATTTCAATATCTGAATTTTTTTCTTCCAATTGAACATCATTTATTTCTTTATTATCATCTTCTTTTTGTGTATCTGTTGTACTTTCTATTTGATTAATATCAGATTGCTCTTCTTCATCTTCAGTAAGAGGAACAGGTTTAGCAAATAAAATATTTTCATACTGATCATCAAATGGATTTTCATTTCTATTTTCTAAACTTCCTATCTCTGATTCTTCTTTATTATCAAATTTTAATGAATTATTGTTTTCAATATTTGATTCTTGATTATATTCTACTTGGGTATTTCTAGGTATATCTACAATATTTAAAGGTTGATTAAATAATCCACCATTATTATCATAAGTATCACCATTGAAACTTACTGTATTTGGATTATTTCCATCAAATTCTGGAACAAAATTTGATACATTATTATACTCACTCATTCTATTCATAGAAATATCACGATTATTATTATCCATTGTATTATATAAATTATTATTAAAATAACTATTATTATCATTTGAAAAGTGATCAAATCCATTATTTAATTGGAAATTAGATTCAAAATTTGGATTTTGATTGGTAGAATTAAATTGTTGATTATTCACTCCCATATTAAATTCTATTGGATTTGAAGAAAATGTATTATAATTATTATTATCTGGAATATTATTATTCATCTCAAATCTATTAGATGTTTCTGTATTTTGAAAACTTTGATAATCTTTTGGTGTTGGATTAAATGTATCAAAGTTAGGTAAGAATTGATTTTCTATTCTAGGAAGGTTATCTTCTCTGATATGACTTACAAATAGATTTGAATTATTATCATTATTTAAAGTAGAATCTGTATTTAATGTATTTGCATTATCAAACATTGATCCTAGTGATGATTGATTATTTAAATTATTTTGATCAAAATTATTATAGTTAAAAGATGTATTATTATTTTGAGCAACATTATTAGCCATATTATTAAAGTTATTTGGAATGTTATTAAACATATTATTATTTACACTTGATTGATAGTCATTCAAGCCCATTCCACCAAAATTAGATCTGTTATTGTTCATATTACTCCTTTCATTAAAAATATCATTTGATTCTTCAACTTGATTACGAGATATATTTTCACCATTTTCCTTATATTCTTTAATCAAAGCATCAAGTTCTCTTACTGTTAATCTTTCATTTCTTATCTTATCTAAAAATTCCAATTGATCTTTTTTATTTTTGATATTTAAAAGACTTCTAGCATGACGCTCTGAAATTTGATTTTTCATTAAAGCATCTTGTATTTCTTCAGGAAGAGATAAAAGCCTAAGCTTATTAGCAACCATTGGTTGACTTCTACCCATAGTTCTAGCAAGCTCTTCTTGAGTCATATTATCTAGTTCTAATATTCTTTTATATGTTCTTGCTTCTTCTATAGCACTTAAATTTTTTCTTTGTAAATTTTCAAGTAAAGACACCTTAGCACTTTCTTGATCATCCATATCTTTTATAATTGCGGGAATTGTAGTTAGACCTGCAAGAGATGAGGCTTTACTTCTTCTTTCGCCTGCAATAAGCTCATATTTATCTCCAATTCTTCTTACAATAATTGGTTGAATTACTCCATGTTCCTTAATAGAATCAGCAAGTTCCATAAGTCCTGCTTCATCAAATACTTCTCTTGGTTGAAAACGATTTGGAATAATATCATCAATTCTTAAATAAACAACTTTATTTTCATCATTATCTTTATTCATGATAATCACTTCCTTCTTAAAATATTTCCCATATCTTATATTATCATTATATCACATTTTTTTAAATTACCAAGATTTTTTTCATTTTCCTTTAAAAATTTAATTTCCCAAAGAAAAAAATGTCAATTTATAACATTTATTTTCGTTTTATGTTTTTTTTAATTAAAGAATATTTTCTTGGATATTTAATATCTGTTTTTCCTATTTTTTTTATTTTAACTAATGTTCTTGTACTTTCTTCTATTGGTAATTTAAATTCAGTGACTGAAACTATTTTACAATTTAATTTTGAAATAATGTCATTTGATTCTTGCAATTCTTCATTCATTAATCCTTTCATAGCAACTAAATATCCTCCAACTTTTAATGATGCTAAAGTTATTTCAGATAAAATACTTAAATTACTAACTGCTCTTGCTACTACTAAATCATACATCTCTCGACTTTGTTTGGTATAATCTTCTGCTCTCATACAAACTGTACTTATATCTTTTAAATCAAGGTGATTTATAATTTCATTTAAATAGTTTATTCGCTTATTTAAAGAATCTAGTAGAGTAATTTTCAAATTTGGAAATAAAATTTTTAAAACAATTCCTGGAAATCCTGCTCCTGTCCCGACATCTAAAACCGTTATATTTTTAGTTAAATCAACAACTTTTATCAAAGTTAGACTATCATAGAAATGTTTTAAATAAACATCTTTCTTATTAGTAATAGTAGTTAAATTAATTTTTTCATTCCAACTAATTAATAATTCATAAAATCTATCTAACTTTTTTAATTGTTCTTCAGTTATTTCTATATTAATTTTCTTTAATTCTTCAATAAAATCCTTTTTATTCATTTTTTAATCCTCTTTAAATAAACTGATAAAACAGCTATATCACTTGGATTTACTCCACTAATACGAGAAGCTTGTCCAAGAGTTAATGGTTTTATAATTTCTAACTTTTGTCTTGCTTCAGTTGCAATATTTGAAATATTTAGATAATTAATATCTTCAGGAATTTTTATACTTTCAAGTTGCTTTAATTTTTCTGCTTCTTTTAAAGCTTTTTTGATGTATCCTTCGTATTTAATTGATATTTCTACTTGCTCTTTTACAGACTCACTATAAGGGATATCTAAATTTAAAACATCTATTAAATTATCTAAAGTAATATTCGGTCTTTTTAATAATTCATAATAAGTAATGCCATCTAAAATAGGGGATGTATCTAATTTTTCTATTACATCGTTTTCTTTAGTAGTTATTTTATGATCTTTTAAATACTTTGTAAGTTTAGTTATATCTCTTAGCTTATTTTTAAATGTTTCATATCTTTTTTCATCAATTAAACCTATTTCATACCCATATTTTCTAAGACGTATATCAGCATTATCATGACGAAGTAAAAGTCTATATTCAGCTCGACTAGTCAGCATTCGATATGGCTCTTTGGTTCCTTTAGTTACTAAATCATCTATTAAAACACCAATATATGCCTCATCCCTTTTTAAAATTAAAGGTTCTTTTCCTTGTAATTTAAGACTTGCATTTATTCCTGCTATAAGTCCTTGTGCTGCTGCTTCCTCATATCCACTTGTCCCATTTATTTGACCAGCTGTAAATAAATTTTCAATAATCTTATTTTCTAAACTAGGATTTACTTCTTGTGGATCAATTGCATCATACTCAATTGCATACGCATATTTTTTGATTTTAGCATGTTCAAGTCCTTTTAAACTATGAACCATTTCTTCTTGAATATCATGAGGCATACTTGTTGAAAAACCTTGTAAATAAATATCATCATAATAAATACTTTCTGGTTCTAAAAATAATTGATGTCTTTCTTTATCTTTAAATTTAACAACTTTATCTTCAATTGATGGACAATATCTTGGACCTACTCCTGTAACATATCCTCCATACATACTTGATTTATTTAGATTTTCATTTATTATTTCATGGGTTTTAGAGTTAGTATACGTTAAATAACAAGGAATTTGTTCTTCTATTTTATAAATTGGTTCCATATCAAATGAAAAAGTTCTAAGTACATTATCTCCATCTTCTCTTTCTAAACAAGAAAAGTCAATTGAAGATTTTTCAATTCTTGGAGGAGTTCCTGTTTTTAATCTCTGAATAGTAAGTCCAAGTTTTCTTAAATTATCACTTAAATTCTTTG
>CACZOV010000016.1 GCA_902782915.1 uncultured Erysipelotrichaceae bacterium
AAACCTAATTGACTAATTGCCATCATTAAAGAAAATGTTGGCATGACAAGCATATATAAACTAATTACTTCTAGATTAGAATTTCTTGTCATAATTACTCTAATTAATATTCCTAAAAATTTTGTAAGTAATCCACCTATCATTAAAATAATAGTACTTTTTATAAATGATTCTTTTTTCATAGTAAAATATATGAAATATTTTATAAAAAAATATATATTTTTTTATAAAATATGATATACTTATATGGTAAAGGATGGTTATTATGGAATTAATTCAAGTATTTATTTTAGGAGTTGTACAAGGAATAGCTGAGTTTTTGCCTATTTCATCGAGTGCACATTTAATTATATTTAGAGATATTTTTGGAGTTGGAAGTTTTTTAACAGGACAATATGAAATGAGTTTTGACATAGCACTTCATTTTGGAACTCTTCTTGCTATTTTAGTATTCTTTTTCAAAGATTTTTTAAATATGTTAAAAGATGGATTTACTAAAGGAGTAAATACAACAAATGGAAAACTTTTATGGTATGTAGTTGTAGCAACAATTCCTGCTGCAGTAGTTGGAGTTTTATTTGAAGATAAAATTGATGAACTAGTAAGAAGTAATTATGTACTTATTTGTGCAGCACTTTCAATTATGGGAATTATTATTTATTTTGCTGATAAATATAATGAACAAACAAAATCATTTGATGAAATGAAGCTTAAAGATGCAATTATTATTGGATGTAGTCAAGTATGTGCGTTAATACCAGGATTTTCAAGAAGTGGAACAACAATTGCTGCATCAAGATTTTTAAAAATGAATAGAAGTGATGCTGCTAAATTTTCTTTCTATATGTCAGCACCAGTTGTTGCAGGAGCAGTTCTTATTAAAGTCTTAAAAGGTGATATGATTTCACTTATTACTTATAATCCAAGTGCTTTTGTTGTTGGAGTAATTGTTTCTTTTGTCTTTGGACTTTTATGTATTAAATTTTTACTTAAATATATTAAAACACATGATTATGATATCTTTATGTGGTATAGACTTGGTATGAGTCTTATTGCTTTACTTGTTCTTTTCTTTAAAGGAATTTAATTATAAAAAGTATATATACTGAAAAGGTGATTTAATGGGAAAATATATTATTATTGCAATTATTTTTTTAATTATACTATTTGCAGTTTTAAAATCAATGAAGAAAGATGCTCATTTAGAAATTAATAAATTAATTGATTATTTAGGTGGACGTGATAATATTGTCAGTAGTGATTATAACTTATCAAGATTTATTGTGACTTTAAGAGATACATCTAAAGTAAATAAAGAAGCAATTCAAAAACTTGGAGCTAAAGGAATAGTTGAAATTGATGATCAATTAAAAATTATTCTTGGAAATAATTCTCGAGCATTAAAGAAATATATAGATGACATGAAACGATAAAATATGTCATCTTTTTTTTAATTAATCCAAAATTCGACAAACTTTGACAAATAAATATGCAATAATAAATTCGTGAGGTGATATAAATGCATATTTTTTTTAATATAGTAATAACTCTATTTCCTATTTCTATTTATCTTATAAATATAGCTTATAATAATAACTATAAAAAATATTATGATAAATACTTTTTATCTTTTATATTAATATTAGAAGTCCTATTATTTTTATTTTTTAAAGACTATACTAATTCTTTAATATTAATTAATATTCCCCTTCTAATTTCTTATTTAAAAAGATTAGAATTAACTAGTATTATCTTATCTTTTTTAATAGGTTTTTATTACATAATTTACTTAAAATATAATATTTATTTTATTTTCTTTGAATACGTTTTATATTATGTAATATATTTAATTTTCAATAAAAAAAGTTTAAAAATAAATTTACTTCTATATATTTTTATTTTTATTAAAAGTATGATCCTGTCTGTTGAAATATTTTATTTTAATAATTTAAATTCTTCATTTGTTATTTCATTTTTAGATGTTGTTAGTAAAATGATTGTATTTTATATAAGTAGTTATTTAGTATTTGTTTTTTTATTGAGAGGAGAAGAAATTATGAATCTAAATACAGCTTTAAAAGAATTAGAACGTGAAAAAGTACTAAGAACATCTCTTTTTAAGATGACTCATGAAATAAAAAATCCAATTGCAGTTTGTAAAGGATACTTAGATATGCTTGATCTAAGTGATAAAAAAAAGTTAGATAAATATATTCCAATTATAAAAGGGGAAATAGAAAGAACTTTATCTTTAATGGATGATTATTTAGAATATACTAAAGTAAAAATAAATAAAGATGTAGTAGATATTTATATGCTAATAGATGAAGTTATTACTTCTCTTAATTTATTTTTAAAAGAAAATCATATTATATTAAATACAAATATTCCTGATGATGAATTATATTTAGAAATTGATTACAATAGAATAAAACAAGTTCTTGTTAATATTTTAAAAAATTCAAGTGAAGCAATTGATCCTGAAAAAGAAAATATGATAATTAAAATAAATACAAGATTAAAAAAAAATATGTTTTATATTACAGTAGAAGATAATGGAATTGGGATGGATTCAGATACTTTAAATCAAGTAACTAATTTATTCTTTACAACTAAAAGAAATGGAACAGGACTTGGTACTAGTTTATCCAAAGAAATAATAGAACTTCATGGTGGAAAAATAAAATATGAATCAACTCTTAAAATAGGAACTAAAGTAACTATATCCCTTCCTTTAAGTGAAAATTTATAGTAAAAACTAAGCGATAGAATTTATATAAAAACATAGGTTTTCTTTTTTTTAATTTTATTGTATAATCTTTGTTGGAAGTGATTACATGATAAATATAGTTTTATATGAACCAGAAATACCTATGAATACTGGAAATATTATGAGAACTTGTGTTGCAACTGGTACTAGACTTCATTTAATTGAACCTTTAGGTTTTAAGTTAGATAGTGCTAGTATTAAAAGAAGTGGAGTTAATTATATTGATAAGCTTGAATATTATGTTTATAAAAGTTTTTCAGAGTTTAAAGAAAAAAATAAAGGTACCTATTATTATTTTACAAGATATGGTCATAAGCCTCATACTAGTTTTGATTATAAAGAAAGTTATTTAAAGGGAGATATTTATTTAATTTTTGGTAAAGAATCAACTGGTATTCCACGTGAAATACTTAAAAGTGATCTTGATCATTGTATGAGAATACCAATGAGTGCAAATGTTCGTAGTTTAAATTTATCTAATTGTTGTGCAATTGTTGTTTATGAAGTTCTTCGTCAACTTGATTATTTGGATCTTTTAAGAGAAGAACCTCATAAGAGTAAAAACTATATAATAGATGGAATTGAGAAAAGTAACTAATTTGTCTAAAAATGTCAAGTGAAAGTTGCTTTTTTTTTTGATACTATAAAATCATGTTATAATTAGAGAGAGATGATAGTATGATAAAAAAAATTAAAGATATAGATATAAATTATGTTCAATATGGAAAAGGTACAGATATTGTCTTACTTCATGGATGGGGACAAAATATTGAAATGATGGATCCATTAGGAAAAAACTTATCAACAAACCACCGAATTACAATTTTAGATTTACCAGGTTTTGGAAGTAGCCAAATTCCAGATTTTGCTTATACTATTTATGATTATACAGAAATATTAAATGAATTATTAAAAAGTTTAAAAATTAAAGAACCTATTTTAATAGGACATTCATTTGGAGGACGTATTGCTATTAATTATGCATCCCTTTATCCTACTTCAAAACTTGTTTTATTTGGAAGTCCATTTCTTGTAAGAGAAAAAAAAGGATTAAAAGTAAAAGTATTAAAAACATTAAAAAAGATAAAAGCTTTAAATGGTATTGCTGAATATATGAAAAATTATTTAGGAAGCGAAGATTATAAATCTGCAAAAGGAATTATGCGAGAAATTCTTGTAAAAACTGTTAATACTGATTTAAGAAAAGAAGCAAGTAAAATTAAGGCGGAAACCTTACTTATTTGGGGAGAAAATGATGAAGCTGTTCCAGTTAGTGAAGCAAAAGAACTTGAAAAAACAATTTCTGATAGTGCATTAATTGTTCTTCCAGGAACTCATTATTGTTATTTAGAAAATTTAGGACGTGTTGTTAGTATTCTTGAACATTTCTTATAGGAGGTAATATGTATATTTATATTTTTATTTATTTAGTTTATATATTTTATAAAAGTAGGACATCTTTATATATGTTACAACAGAATTTATATAATGAAAATAATAGGTACATTAGATGGTGTGAAAGAAGTCGTGAGAGATGTTTTAATAAACTAGATTTTTTACCATTTTTACTTGCTATATTTATATTTTTATTTGATGATTCATTTATTAAAGAAATGATATATTGGACTATTAGTTTAATTTATGTTAAGGGTATATATGATGAATATCGAAAAAATTCTGATCAACAAAATAAAATAAAATTTAATATAACAAGTAGAATTAAACGACTTTATTTAACTGAATTTGTTATTATAGGACTTAGTTTTATCTATTTAATATTTGATAATTTTGGAGGAATAGGATTAGTTATATTAACTTTAATTATGGCACTTTTATATTACTTTATTTATCTTGTTAATTTAATTAATATGCCGATTGAAAAACTTGTATATATATATTATTTTAATAAAGCTCGTAATAAGTTAAAAGAAATGACTCGATTAACAGTTGTTGGAGTAACAGGAAGTTACGGAAAAACAAGTAGTAAAAATATTTTAAGTCATATTTTAGAAGCTAAGTATATAACTCGTCCAACTCCAAAAAATTTAAATACTCCATATGGATTAATGATCACAATTAATAATTATTTAGATAAGTTTGATGAAGTATTAATTGCTGAAATGGGTGCTTATGTAAATGGTGAGATAAAAACAATGTGTGATTTTGTAAAACCTAAATATGGAATCTTAACAATTATTGGCGAAGCACATCTTGAAACATTTAAAACCAAAGAAAATATATGTCGTGCTAAATTTGAACTTATTGAATCTCTTGATAAGAATGGGGCGTGTATTTTAAATTTAGATGATCAATATCAAGTTAATTATGTAAAAAATGAACTTAAGAATAAAGTTAAAATTATATGGATAGGAATAAATAATGATGAAGCCTTATTTAATGCAATAAATATTAAAAGTGATAAACATGGAATGAAGTTTGATCTTTTATATGAAGAAAAAAAATATCCTATTGAAACAAGACTTTTAGGAATTCATAATGTTTATAATATTTTAGCAAGTATAGCACTTGGAGTAGAAATGAAAGTTCCACTAGATTTAATGATTAAAAAAGTTATTTCGATTCAACCAGTTGAACATAGACTTGAAATAAAAAAATTAAATCGTATTACTATGATAGATGATGCTTATAATTCAAATCCAATTGGTGCAAATAATGCGCTTGATGTTCTTAATATGATGGATGGAATTAAAATTGTTGTAACACCAGGAATGATTGAGCTTGGAGAACTTGAAAAAGAAAAAAATAGAGAATTTGGAAGAAAAATTAGTAAAGTTTCAGATTATGTTATTTTAATTGGTGAAGAACGTACAAAAGAAATATTAAAAGGAATAGAAGAAAATAATTTTGATAAAGAGAAAATAATTGTTTTAAATAGAGTAGTTGATGCTTATAAAATTCTTGATGATATAAAAAGTCAAAATGAAGATAAAGAAGTATATGCTTTATTTGAAAATGATTTACCAGATATTTATAGTGAAGGAGTGAAAAAATGAAAATAAGAATTGGTGTTATATTTGGAGGTCGTAGTGTTGAACATGAAGTAAGTATTATTACAGCTTTACAAGCAATTGATAATATAGATAAAGATAAATATGATATTGTTCCAATTTATATTGATAAAAAAGGAATTTGGTATACAGGACAAATGCTTTTAGATATGGAAATTTATAAAGATTTAGATTTATTAAAAAGATATGCTAAAGAAGTTGTTTTATATAATCGAGATGGAAGTTTTATTCTTCAAAAAAAGAAGGGATTTTTGAAAAGTGTTGTTGCTGAAATTGACTTTGCTTTTCCTATTATGCATGGGACTTATGGAGAAGATGGTATTCTGCAAGGATATTTAGAAACGATTGGAATTCCTTATGCTGAATCAAATGTTTATGCTTGTGTACTTGGTCAAGATAAAATATTTCAAAAACAAGTATTAAAAGAAAACTCTGTTTCAGTTGTTAAACATAAATGGTTTTTTGATAAAGAATACTTAAATTCACCAGATAATATCATTGAAAATTTAAAGATGGAATATCCATTAATAGTTAAACCTGCAACTCTTGGATCTAGTGTTGGAATTAGAATTGCTCATAATGAAAATGAACTTCGAGAATCAATTGATGATGCAATAGAATATGATAATAAAATTTTAATAGAGGAAGTAGTTCCTAATTTAAAAGAAGTAAATATAAGTGTTCTTGGAAACTCTGAAAGATGTGAGTTAAGTGTTATTGAAGAAGTAGGTAGTAAAAATGAACTTTTAACTTATGAGGATAAATATATAGGTGGAAATAAAGGTGGAAAATTAAAAGGAATGGTAAATGCTAAAAGAAAGATTCCAGCTGATCTTGATGAAAAACTTGTAAAAGAAATTCAAGAACAAGCTAAAAAAACTTTTAGAGCATTGAATTCAAGTGGAGTTGTTCGTATTGATTTTTTAATTGATTCTAAAGAAAATAAAGTATATGTAAATGAAGTAAATACAATTCCTGGAAGTTTATCTTTCTATTTATGGGAAAAAACAGATAAAGAATATAATGAACTTCTTGATGATATTATTAACTTAGGAATTATTAGTTATAAAGAAAAGAGTCGAAAAACAACAACTTTTGATTCAAATATCTTAGAAGGATTTAATGGATTAAAGGGAGTAAAAGGAATTAAAAAATGAGAACACTTGTACTAGTAAGACATGGAGAAAGCATTTGGAATTTAGAAAATAAATTTACTGGTTGGACGGATGTTGATTTATCAGAAAATGGGATAAGAGAAGCTCATAATGCTGGTAGGCTTTTAAAAGATAAAGGTTATTCATTTGATGTATGTTATACAAGTGTATTAAAAAGAGCTAATAAAACTTTAGATATTATTTTAGAAGAATTACATGAAAAACCTGTAATTAATTATTCTTGGAGATTAAATGAACGTCATTATGGAGCTTTACAGGGATTAAATAAAGAAGAAACTAAAAAAAAATATGGTGACGAACAAGTACATCTTTGGAGAAGAAGTTATGATGTTAGACCTCCTAAGTTAGATAACGAAGATGCTCGATATAAAAGCATGTTAAATACTTATACTGAATATATTCCGCATACAGAGTGTTTGAAAGATACAATTGAAAGAGTAGTTCCTTATTTTGAAGAAAATATATTAAAAGATCTAAAAGAAGGAAAAGATGTTTTAATTGTTGCTCATGGTAATAGTTTAAGAGGATTAATAAAATATTTAGATAATATAAGTGATGAAGAGATTGTTAATTTAGAAATTCCAACTGCATCTCCAATTATTTATGAATTAGATTCTAATTTAAAACCACTTAGACATTATTATTTAAAATAATAAAAAAATACTTGCAAATTCAGTAATATTCGTGTATATTATTAGTAGTTACCGATTCAAAGTTTTGGATTCCTCAAACCAATACTTCGATTTGGTGGATAGAAATAGGAGGAAAATATGGCTTTAACAAAAGAAAAGAAGACTAGTATTGTGGAAAGTTTCAGAAGAGATGAACATGATACTGGATCTGTTGAAGTACAAGTTGCAATTTTAACAAATGAAATAAATGCTTTAACAGAACATTTAAAAGTTCATATTCATGATCATCATTCACGTCGTGGTTTGCTAAAGAAAGTTGGTCAAAGAAAAAGCTTACTAAATTATTTAGCTAAAAAAGATGTTACTAGATATCGTGAATTAATAAAAAAATTAGGATTAAGAAAATAAGAACAAGACACTTTTTTGTAGTGTCTTTCTTTTTGAAAAGGAGTTAAGATGAAAAAAATATTTGAAAAAGATTTTTTTGGAAAGAAAATAAAAGTTGAAATAGGAGAACTAGCAAAACAAGCAAATGGTGCTGTTTTAGTTCGTTTCAATGATACAGTTGTACTTTCTACTGTTTGTTATTCAAATGAGGCAAATCTACTTAGTGATTTTTTTCCTTTAATGGTAGTATATCAAGAAAAGTTATATTCAGTTGGAAAAATTCCAGGTGGATTTATTAAGAGAGAAGGAAGACCAACAGAAGCTGCAACACTTGCAGCAAGAATGATCGATAGACCAATGAGACCTTTATTTCCAGAAGATTTTCGAAATGAAGTTCAAGTTGTAAATACTATTATGTCAGTTGATCCAGATAGTCCACCAGAAATGCCAGCTATGTTTGGATCAAGTCTTGCTACTTGTATTTCAGAAGTTCCATTTGATGGACCAATTGCTGGAGTTAAAGTTGGAAGAGTAGATGGAAAGTTTATAATCAATCCAACAGTTTCGGAAGCTGAAATGAGTGATATAGATTTAACTGTTGCCGGAACCATTGATGCTATTAACATGGTTGAAGCAGGAAGCCATGAAGTAAGTGAAAAAGACATGCTTGATGCTTTAATGTTTGGACATCAAGCAATTCAAGAATTATGTCAATTTGAAATGGAAATTATCAAAGAACTTGGTAAAGAAAAAATTGATTATCCACGTCTTGAAATTAGTGAAGAATTAAAAACGGAAGTAGATGGTCTAATTAGAAAAGATTTAGATGCTGCTCTTCGTATTATGGATAAATTAGAAAAATATGCAGCAATTGATAAAGTTAAAGAAAACTTAATTGAAAAATATAAAGAAGAAAATGCTAATTTATCTGATGATGAATTAAAAGAATTGATTGTAAAAGTTAGTAAAATATTTGCAGATGTTGAATATGATTTATTTAGAAATATAACAGTATTAGAACATACAAGAAGTGATGGACGTGAGATGGATGAAATTAGACCATTATCAACTGATATTGATCTTTTACCAAGAACTCATGGTAGTGCTTTATTTACAAGAGGTCAAACTCAAAGTTTATCTGTAACAACACTTGGAGCATTAGGAGAGCATCAAATACTAGATGGATTAGATATTGAAACAGAAAAACGTTTCATGTTACATTATAATTTTCCAGCATTTTCAGTTGGAGAAACAGGAAGATATGGAGCTCCTGGAAGACGCGAAATTGGACATGGTGCATTAGGTGAAAGAGCACTTGCTCAAGTTATTCCATCAGAAGAAGAATTTCCTTATACTATTCGAGTTGTATCAGAAATACTTGAAAGTAATGGTTCATCAAGTCAAGCAAGCATCTGTGCAGGTTGTATGAGTTTAATGGCAGCTGGAGTTCCTATAAAAGCACCAGTTGCAGGAATTGCAATGGGATTAATTACTAAGGGTGATGAATATACAATTCTTACAGATATCCAAGGTATGGAAGATCATTTAGGAGATATGGATTTTAAAGTTGC
>CACZOV010000017.1 GCA_902782915.1 uncultured Erysipelotrichaceae bacterium
TCAGTTAAATTATTACTATTTATCTCGTATAGTAAATCTTTATATTCAGAAATACTTATCCCATATTTTTCTAACAAACTATTTTCATTATCCTTTATTTTCTTTTTTACATTGGATATATCATTTTCTAATTCTTTGATATTATCATTACACTTTTCAATTTTAACTTCAATTTCTTTTATTTGTATTTCTATATCCCTAATTTTTTTTCTTTGAAATAAACGAATAATAAAATTTTTATTTTTTAATCTTGAATGTTCTGAATATAAACTATTTCTTTCATCCTCATTACTTTTGTTATTTTTATCCACTTCATCAATTTTTGTATTTAATGAATTCAAAATATTTTGCTGTTCTTCATCAATTTGTACAGATGCTTCAAACTCATTACTATTTTCAATTACTCTAAATTGTTTATCTAATTTAGCTATATCATCTTTATATTCATTTTCTAACCTTTTTGATTCATTTAATTCTTTTTCTTGATGCAATAAATACATTTTTAATATCGCTTCATAAATAGAATTATAACCTTTTATATTACTATCAAATACTTCAGGTATTTCTTTTTCTACTACTAATACATATTTTACAAAATTTGAATAATTTGGAAATACATCATCAATTTTTACAATATCGTTATCAATGTTTAAGTTTTTAATTATATTTAGCAAGCTATCTCTAGAATTGCAGTTATCAAAACTACGGCTAACTTTTTTAATTTTTTTATTCATAAGTTCATCATATACAATTGTAAGAGACTTGTATATATCTGTATATTTCATCTCGTCTGTAGATTTAAAATTTATATTTCTAACACCATTTTTATATAATAATTTAAAAATTTCAACAATATCTTGATAGTTTGGAATATAATTTTTTAATTCCTCCATAAATATCTTGTTTTGTATATTATTATTTAAATTAGAATGTATATTATACTCATAAACCAAATCCACTAATACATTAAATATATCTACATCTCTTTTACCTTTTAGATCAAATTTTTCTTTTATATAATTTTTAACTTTTGCAGCAATAATTGGATTATAATCTTTGTTCATATTATGTTTTTGAAGCATTTTTTCAAATTCTGTATGCATTTTTTTCTTAGATAATTCGTTTCTATTTTTCAATTTTATATAGGAAGAGCATATTTCATCTTTAAAAGTTTCAATTAAGTTATTGAATATTTTAGTTTCGCTTTCTTCAAATTTAGCATAATCATAATGATTCAATCCATAAAATGATAAAATAGTATGATATGCAATGTATTCTTTTGCATCCTTACCTAATGGTTCTAAATTCTTTTTTTCTCGATAAATAGACATATCAATTTCAATAACAGGTAAATTTAATTTTTTTGCTAACGCATATATTTCATCATAATCTACGTTAATATCGTTTTCACCATACCCCATTATATATAAAGCAGATGGTTTAGTATTTTTAGAATCTAATACTATTTCATTATGGTTTGAAATATAATCAAATTCTTCCATTTTATCGTCAGCAATCTTTTTCTGCTCTTTATTTAAAAAGGGGATAGATATTAAAGTAGAAGCATACTCTTTATTCTTTATAACTTTATAATCTTCATCTTCAACAGAATATAAATCATGTTTGCCACTAGTAATAATTGCAGAATTAGGAGGATATATAAAACCACATCTTCTATATTTATTTAAACAATACATTCCAACACAATCATCAGAAATTAGAGAAGCTGATATTCTATCGTATCTATATTTACTCATATCTTTAATTAAATTATCAAGGGTATCTATTGATGCAAAATTATGTATTAAAAAGTTAAAACTATCACCATTTTTAAAATCATTTGAGTTAGTTAAAACATTTTTCCAGACCTTCATGTTAATTGGTGTAAGTTTTTTTTCAAGTCCCTCAATTGAAGCATTATGATTAACTACATTATTAAACTCTGTGATTAACAAATATAATTCTTCGTTAGATAAAGTTTGCCTGATTTTTTCGTTTTCAAATAAATCCTTTACGCTATTTAAAATATCAATTATTCTATTATTTTCAGTCTTATCTTTTGTGAATGTAATATTATTGGGATTAA
>CACZOV010000018.1 GCA_902782915.1 uncultured Erysipelotrichaceae bacterium
AAAAGAATCTTGTCTTGGATTTTTAGTTTTAAAAGAACTTGATCAACTTTTACCAATTATAAATAATCCTAAAAAACCATTTACAGTAATACTAGGTGGAGCTAAAATAAGTGATAAAATTGGAGTAATTAAAAATCTTTTAGATAAAGTAGACAATATTTTAATAGGTGGAGCAATGGCTTATACTTTTTTAAAAACCCAAAATGAAGAAATTGGAATGTCTTTAATTGATGAAGATTATTTAACATTTGCCAAAGAAATAATTGAAAAATCAAATAAAATTATTCTACCAATTGATCACGTTGTATCAATTGATAAAAACTCTAATAATTACAAAATAACAGATAAAATTGCAAAAAATGAAATAGGTCTTGATATAGGTCCGAAAACAATAGCATTATTTAAATCTTATTTAGAAAAAAGTCAAACAATATTTTGGAATGGACCAATGGGTTATTATGAAAATAAAACATATCAAAATGGCACAAAAGAATTATGTGAAATTATAAGTAAATTAAATACAGTAAGTATTGTTGGAGGAGGGGACACTGCATCATGTGTTATTAATTTGGGATATAAAGATAAATTTACTCACGTATCAACAGGTGGTGGAGCTTCTTTAGAACTTTTAGAAGGGAAAGAACTTCCAGGAGTTAATATATGAAAAAAAGATTATTAATTACATATGCATCATATGGATCAGGTCACAAAAGTGTTGCAGAATATGTTGAAGACTATTTTAAAGAGCATTCTAATGACTTTGATATTAAAGTAATTGACGTTATAGACTACGGTAATATTATAGCTAAATTAAATGTAAAAATGTTTAACTTAAATTTTAAATTTCAAAATAATTTTTCATCAACAATAGGATACGAAATAAGTGATAATAAAGTAGTAACTGCTCCTTATAAAGAAGTTGCTTCAATTCTATTTAAAACTAAACTAAAAGAAGATATATTAGAGTTTAATCCAGATATTTTAATATCTACTCATTTTCTAGGAAGCATTATTATGGGAATGATCAACAAAAAATATAATGTAAATACCAAAATTATTACAATTTTAACGGACTATGCATCCCATTCAATGTGGCTTAGAAATCACAAAAGAGAAAATGCTTTTATTGTAAGTAATGACATTGTAAAAAAAGAACTAATTAAATTTGGAATACCTGAAAATAAAATATATCCATTTGGAATACCTCTATCTAGTAAATTTAAAAACATTGATAAAAATACTGATAAAATAAAATATAAATATAATATTAAAAATAAAAATCTAACTTTTCTTTTCTTTGGTGGTGGATCACTTGGTGCAACATTTACTTATACATATTTAAAACAAATATTAAAATTAAATCTTCCAATTAATATCATTTTTGTATCCGGAAAAAATGTTAAACTTCAAAATAAATGTAATTTTTATATAAAAGAAAATAATATTAAAAACATAACTGTACTAGGATTTACTAAAGATATATCAAATCTTTTAAATATAGCTGATGTTGTAATTACCAAACCAGGTGGTTTATCTGTAACAGAAGCATTAGAAATGAAAACACCAATGATTTTGATACCTGGTAATGGAGGCCAAGAAAACCATAATGCAAGGTTTATTACAAAAAATAAATTTGGTATTTATGCTAGAAATTCTTATATTTTAGCAAAAAAAGTGGAAAAATTAGTAAGTAATCCTAAACTTATCCAAGAAATGTATAATAAATTAAAAAATTATGAAGAGAATAAATCAGTAGAAAAATTATTTAAATTAGTAAACGAAATGGAGAATTTAAAATGAAAATAATCTGCTTAAATTTTAAAATGAACTTATTAAAAAAAGATATTCGTACATATTTAAATCAAATAGAAAACAAAGTAAAAAGAGAAAATACTATCTTTTTTCCAAATTGCCTACATATTAATGATTTTTATCAAAAAGGTTATTTAGTTGGTAGTCAAGATATTTCTTTTCAAGAATTTGGAAGTATTACTGGAGATACATCAATTCATCAATTAAAAGAACTTGGAATAAGTTATACTATTATAGGTCATTCTGAAAGAAGAAAATATTTTGACGATGATAAATATGTTTCTAAAAAGATCAAATTAGCTCTTGAAAATAATGTTAAAACTATTCTTTGTATAGGTGAAAATATAAAAGAAAACCAGGCTAAGTCTAGTTCTTTTTTACAAGAACAAATTGATGATGCCTTAAAAAATAATTTAGATTCAATTACAAAAGAAAACTTAATAATTGCCTATGAACCTGTTTGGACAATTGGAAGTGGAACGATTCCTGATAATAATTATCTTGAAGATACAATTTTCTTTATTAAAGATTTTATTAAAAAAAAATATTGTTTAGACCTTAAAGTTTTATATGGTGGAAGTGTAAACAAAGATAATATTGAATCTTTAGAAAAAATAAAAAATTTAGATGGTTATTTAATCGGAAGTGAATCTCTAAAACCTGATAAAATTTTGGAATTAGTACAAATAATCCAGTAAAGTCGACAAAAATAGATAAAATTAGTTCTTGAAAAATTTGTAGAATACTATATAATTATAATTGCGTGCAGTAGGAAAGGATAAATAATGAAAAAAATTAGAGTACTTATGATCGACGATAATAAACAACTCGTTGATATGGTAAAGGAGTATTTTAGTAGTCACGCAGTAATTTCATTAGACTTTGTTGCTAATGATGGGGTTGAAGGAGTAGAGGCCATAAAAAATCATTTAGAGGAATTAGATCTTATTTTACTTGATCTAATTATGCCAAAAAAAGATGGGGTATCAGTTTTAGAAGAAATTAAAGACATGAAAAGTCTTCCAAAAATAATTGTTCTAACATCATATAATACTCCAGATATTATTAGAAAAGTATCTAGTATGGGTGTAAATTACTTTATGTTAAAACCTTTTGAATTACCCGAACTAGAAAGAAGAATTCTTGAATGTACAAATGAAATTAAAGCTAGTCCTAAAACAATTGATTTGTATCATAATAATTTACAAATTGCAGTAACAAATGTCTTACATGAATTAGGTGTACCATCACATATAAAAGGTTATTCCTACATTCGTGAAAGTATTTTAGAGGTTTTTTTTAATCCTGATATGATAGGAGGAATTACTAAAGAATTATATCCAAAGATTGCAGAAGAATTTAACACAACTGTATCTCGAGTTGAAAGAGCAATAAGACATGCAATAGAAGTTAGTTGGAATAGAGGAAACTGGGATCTTATGCAAGAAATATTTGGTTATAGTGTTGATATCGAAAAAGCAAAGCCAACCAATTCTGAATTTATTGTAACAGTTGCTGATAAGTTAAGGCTTGAATATACTCATATAAAATAAGGTTCTTAATAAAATTTAAGAACTTTTTTCTTATTTTTACATAAACTTAAGTGGTGATTTAATGAATAAGTATAAAGTATATGTATACGCTATCTCTAAAAATGAAGAAAAGTTTGTAAAAAGATGGGTTGAATCTATGAAAGAAGCAGATGATATCTATGTACTAGATACAGGTTCAACTGATAATACAGTAAATATGCTAAAAGAACTAAATGTTAATGTAAAACAAATGATAATTGATCCATGGAGGTTTGATAAAGCTCGAAATGAATCTTTAAAGCTCGTTCCAAATGATGCAGACATATGTATTTGCACTGATTTAGATGAGGTGTTTGAAAAAGGTTGGCGAAAAAAACTCGAAACTATTTGGAAACCAAATACAACAAGACTTGCATATAACTATAATTGGAAATTAGATAAAAAAGGAAATCCAGAAGTTAACTTTTATATAGAAAAAATACATAAACGAGAATGTTATATATGGAAACATCCTGTTCATGAAGTTTTATATTATGTAGGATGTGATAAAGAAAACAAAATAACCACTGATGAAATTACTTTAAACCATTATCCAGATGAAAAAAAAAGTAGAAGTAGTTATTTACCACTTTTAGAATTATCTGTCAAAGGAGATCCAGAAAATGATCGAAATATGCATTATTTAGGTAGAGAATATATGTATTACCAAAAATGGAATGAAGCAATTGATACATTAATTAAACATTTATCTTTAAAAAGTGCTACTTGGAAAGATGAAAGATGTGCATCTCAAAGATTTATTGCCAGATGTTATCAAAAACTTAACAGAATAGAAGAAGCTAGAATGTGGCTTGATAAAGCTATCAAAGAAGCACCTTATTTAAGAGATCCATATATAGAAAGAGCAATTCTTGAATATAATGAACAAAATTACATTGATGTTGAAAAATATTGTCTTTTAGCATTAAAAATTACAAAACATACCAAATCATATATAAATGAAATATTTAGTTGGAACAATACAGTATATGATTTATTATCAATTAGTTCTTATTATTTAGAAAAATATGAAGACGCAGTTAAATATGCTAAAATTGCTCTTAAAATGGAAAATGATAATGAAAGAATTAAAAATAATTTAAAACTAATGAAAGAAAAATTAAATGAAATTAAAAAGAGTTAAATATATAAAATTTACTGAGTCTGTAAATAAATTTGTGTAAATTAAAAATCTTTCCATGATAAAATAAAAGAAATGGCTTATTATACTTATGATGAATTTAAAAAGTTTATATCCTATGAAGAAGATCTAAGATGGAAATGTGTATTTGAAATATTATATTATTGTGGACTACGTAAAGGAGAATTAAAAGGTCTTACTTGGAAAGATATTTATTTTGATAAAAAAGTATTATCTGTTAATAAACAAATAACACAGAGAAATAACCGTGTTAAGTTTGAATTTTCTGATACTAAGACAAGAGATAGTAGAAGAATAGTTTCCATTACTAAAGTCTTGTTAAATGACCTTAAAATGCTC
>CACZOV010000019.1 GCA_902782915.1 uncultured Erysipelotrichaceae bacterium
CTAATAAATTTTTTAAACTATCATAAAATAATGAATAAAATTCGTAATCCATGATTAATTCTAAGTCTTTTAAATTATCATTAATACTATCTATCTTTTTTCTTAAAATAGATAGATATTCTTCTATTCTAGAATCTATATAAGAATCTTGATAAAACGTTTCAATATAATTATCTAAATATAAATCTTTATCATATTTTAAATTTAGTTTATTATAGATTTCTAAAATAGCTTCTTTTATTTTAGAATCATCTCTTACTGTAAAATCTTTTATAAGTTTTAAAAACTTAGGATCCTCTTTTTGATATAATTCATCAAATATTTTATCAAGCATATCTATTTTTTTAAATTTTAAAATTAAGTCATTTGCTATTTCAACATCACTATCTATATTAAGTAGATAATGATATTTTTTAACAACTGCTAAAGCAAACGAATCAAATGTTGTTATAAAACTAGAATCAATCCTATCTAATTGATCTTTTAAATTTTCTTTTTTAATAGCACTTCTAATTCTTTCTTTCATCTCTTTAGCAGCTGCATTTGTAAATGTTAAAATTAAAAGATTAGAAATATCTTCTCCACGTTTTAATTTTCTAATAACTCTTTCAGTAAGAACAGCCGTTTTTCCAGATCCAGCTCCTGCTGATACTATAATATTTGTTCCACTTTTATCAATTGCTAGTTCTTGATCTTTTGTCCAACTAGGCATATAACCACATCCTATTCTAAAAATAAACTTAAAGAAACTTTTTCTTTTTCTTTATTAATGTCAATGACATAAACGTCAACAATATCTCCAACACTTAAAACTTCACTTGGATGTTTAATATAATTTTTACTAATTTTTGAAATATGAACTAGTCCATCATTATGAAGACCAATATCAACAAATGCTCCAAAGTCTATTACATTACGAACAACACCTTGAAGTTTATCATGAATTTTTAAATTATCAATTGTTAAAATATCAGATCTTAAAATAGGTTTTTCAAGATTATCTCTTGGATCACGATTAGGTTTTTCAAGGGATGATAAAATATCTTCAAAAGTATAATTATCAATATCTATTTCTTTATAAAAATCTCTAGGAATACCTTTTAATTTTTCTCTTAATCGGTAACTTCCTAAATCATCAACACTTAAATTAATAGATTCTAATATTTTTAAAGCATCTTGATAATTATCTGGATGAATATCTGTTTTATCTAAAGGGTTAACTCCATCTATGATTCTTAAAAATCCTATACTTTGTTCATATATTTTATCCGTCATTCCTTTAATATTTTTTAATTCTTCACGAGATTTTATTCTACCAACTGATTCTTTATATTTCATAATATTTTCAATAACATTTTTCTTAAGACCTGATACATATTCAAGAATTGATGTGGATGCATTATTCAAATTAACTCCTACTTGGTTTACTATTTTCGAAACAGTAAAGTGAAGACTTTCAGATAATTCACGTGATGGAACATCATGTTGATAAAGACCTACTCCAATACTTTTAGGATCAATTTTAACAAGTTCTGATAAAGAATCTTGAAGACGTCTGGCTAGGCTTATAGCACTTCTTTTTTCAACCGTTAAATTAGGAAATTCTATTGATGCAAGTTTGCTTGCTGAATAAACACTTGCTCCTGCTTCATTTACAATAATATATTCAACTTTCCTATTTGCTTTTTTTATTAAATTAGCAGTAAATTCCTCATTTTCCCTTGATGCTGTTCCGTTTCCTATTGCAATTATATCAACTTTATACTTATCAATTAAATCAAGAATTATTTTTTCACTTTCAAGTATTTTATTATGAGGTGGAGCTGGATAAATAACTGTAATATCTAAAAGGTTTCCATCTGAGTCAACAACTGCAACTTTAGTTCCGGTTCTATAACCTGGATCAAGTGCAAGAACTACTTTATCTTTAATAGGTGGAGTTAGAAGAAGATGCTCTAAATTCTTACTAAAATTTTCAATTGCACTAATATTTGCCTTATCTGTTAATTCTTTTCTAATTTCTCTTTCAACACTAGGAAGAATTAACCTATCTAAACCATCATTTAAACTATCAATAATTAATGAGTATGCTAAAGACTCTTTATTTTTAATTAAATTTTTTTCTAAATATGATTCAATGAATTTTCTATCAAAATCAATTGATACTGTAATAACTTTTTCTTTTTCGGCTCGATTGATTGCCATGATCTTATGGGGTTTTAAATATTTTATTTTTTCATTATAATCATAATATAATTCATATACTTTATTGGTATCTGGATTAGACTTTTTTACTTTAGTTTTTATACTTCCATAATTTTTAATAGATTCTCTTATATATTTTCTATATTTTGCATTATCACTAATTCTTTCAGCAATAATATATTTTGCACCATTTAATGCATCTTCAATTGTTTTAACATTTTCATTTAAGTATTTTTTAGCTTCTACTTCTAAATTACCTTCTTGCATCATGATAAAATCAGCAAGTGGTGTTAGTCCATTTTTGATTGCTTCACTTGCTTTTGTTTTCTTTTTCTCTTTATATGGTAAATACAAATCTTCTACTTCAACTAATTTTGTACAAGCAAGAATTTCTTTTTTTAAATCATCTGTTAAAAGATCTTTTTCTTGAATTAATCTAATAACATCCATTTTTTTATTATATAAATTTTCTTGATAACGATACATTTCCTCTATATTTCTTATAACATTCTCATCCAGTGCTCCAGTTGCTTCTTTTCGATATCTTGCAATAAAAGGAATTGTATTTCCTTCTTCTAATAATTTAACTACACTTTCTATTTTCTTTTTACTAATTTTTAAATTTATTTCTAATAATTCAATAATATCTTTATTCATAAAATCTCCTCTAATACATTATAAAAAAAAACTTATCAAATAATCAAGTTATTTAACAAGTTAATTTAATCAAATTCTAAGAATCAAAGAAATCATCAAAGAATTCATCATCACTTACTTCACGATATTTATTATTTTCTACTTCATTTACTTTATTAACTATAGAATCTTTAGAATCCTTGTTTACAGATTTTATTTTATCAACAAGTAAATCAACATTTTCTAAATTATCTTCTTTTTTATAATCATTATCTTTTGAAATAGGATTAAAATCTTCATCAATTGAATCAATTACATCTTTAATTGGAGTAGAAGGATCTATATTATCACTAGCAGTATTATTTTCTTTTTCAATAGTTGCATGAGTATTTTCTTCATCTTCTTTTTCTTCTTCGGCAATTTTCTTTTCTTCTGCTTCAATTTCTGCAATCTTTGCATCTAAGTTTGCAAGAATCTTATCAACATCTATTTTGCTATTAACATCATTTCTTGGTTTAGAATCAAACATTCCAGAAAAAGGCGAATCCATTCCACCTCCAAATGGCATTCCTGGAAATGTTGGCATACTTCCGAATGGATTTGAGTCTTGTTTTTCTTTTTTTACAAATTCACGAACATCAAACATTTCAACATTTTTTCTATCTCTTTGTTTAATATTATTAACACTTGTTTCTTTATACTTATGTTCCCATTCCATTTTATATTCAGGAGTTAATTTAGTTTTAAATGGTGCAAGACGAATTCTTCTTACAATAACTTCATTCATTTTCATTTTTTGTAAATCACTTACGGTAATTAATGGTCTTGTTTCTTCTATATCTTTTCCTTCAGCATCTTTTTTACCAGTTTTAACTTTAACATCTCCACACATTTCACTTATTTCTTTTAAAGCTTTAAGTTCAGTTGATATCAAGTAAATTGTATTACCACAGTTACCTTTAATAGTCTCAGCATTTTGTTCTCCATACACTTCATTTAACTGAGCAAAGTTTTGAATAATCATAGTAAAACGCATTGCACGACTTCTAGCTGCTGTAATCATGGTTGTTACATCTTTAAGAGGTGGCATATTAGCAAACTCATCAAGCAAGAAATTTGTTCTAATAGGAAGTTTATTATGAGGGGACGATTGAGCAACATCAATTAAAGTCTCATAAACTTGCTTAATAAATATAGTTACCAAACTATGATATGTTTTCTTTTCATCTTGAACTATAATAAAAACAGCCGTTTTCTTTTTACCTATTTCGGAAATATCAAAATCACTATAAGATAACATTTCTGATAAATTTTCACGAGAAGCAA
>CACZOV010000020.1 GCA_902782915.1 uncultured Erysipelotrichaceae bacterium
TGCTTCATAATCATTATTTTTTCCAATCAACAATTTTTCTTTTAAATACATAACTATTCCCTTTCAAAATCAATTTTATAATATCATAAAGTTTAAAAAAAGAAAAGAAAAAGATACAAATATTTTAAGATAATACTTGTATCATATATTTGATTATTTATTTTGCATCATATTAAGTAAATTAATTTTAAACATATCCTTTTCGGGACTTGATTTACTAATCATAACACCTTTATAAGCAGTAAGTTCTGCCCTATGACCTTCTTCTAAAATTCCCTCTGGAGTTATATTTGTTAAAAGAACTATTTTTTTATCTTCATAAACAGTATAATGTAGACGAATTTCTCCATGTACTTTTACAAACATTTCATCTGTAGGTAATATAAGTTCATAACTTTTAGTAGAACCATCCTTATGAACTAATTCACCTAAGAATTCCCCATTCCTAATCTTTGGATAGTAATCAAATGTTAACTTTTTATAAGCTAGCATATTATACTTTCTTACAGATCTTTCTTTTTTACGAAAATCATTTTCATTTTGGTATTCAAAGATATAACTTTGTTTCATATCCAAAACCCCTTTCACCCTTCAAAATATATATAGTATCCCTTATCTCATGAAGTTGCACATATTATACTATATTTAATTAAGAAAGTCAATTTTTCTGTTTCTTTTTCTCTATTTTTTGTACTATAGATGCAATTTTTCTTAAATAAACCAAATAATTACTTAAGTTATAGCAATCTAAATAAGTATTTTTAGTAAATTCTATTCGCTTTGGAAGACTTATATTTAAAAGAAAAAATAATTTTTCATCATCTGTTAAACGAAATTCTTTTTCATATTCTTTAATAAAATCTTCTAAATCTAAATCATAAAAATTTTCTTCATAAATAGTTTTTAAATCCTTCATTGGAAGATCTAAATGAGCTTTATTCCAACTTATTAGATATGGCTTATTATTTTCTAATAAATGATCAAGCTTTAAATTATCATGAATCATACTAAATCTTATTATTTTTTTATTTTGCATTTCTTTATACCAATTCATACTTTCTATTTTAACAAAACTTATCAAATAATAAAATAAATCTAAATTAGAAACTAATAAATATTCTACTGGACTCATAAAAGTAATTGAATCAATATAATTATTTAAATCATGATAATAGTTCATTAAATAGTCTGCCTCTTTTACTAAATTTTCATACATCATTTTTAATTCATCTAGATCAATTTCCTTATGAAAAGATGTTGTTCTATGAAGTATTCCAGTAACATGAATTAAATCATTTACTCTTTCAACATTTAAAACACTATTATCTTTAATGAATTCTACTAAATCATATTTTGAATTTTTAGGATTTAAACTTTTGGGATAATAAGAAAATCCTCTTGTATTTAAATAATCATATATATCATAATTATTACTATTTTCTTTATAAACAAAAATTCCCCTATCAGTATCTAAAATAGTAACATTTCCTCGATGTTTTAAAGAGTTTATTTTAAAGTTATAATCTTTAAAAATATCTTTTAAATCATTCATCACTACTTGGAATAATTAATTTTGATCCTACTTCAATATTATCTAAATCATTATAATCAGATAATAACTCCCTTGTTACTTTAAATTTCTCTAAGATGAGATCAATTGTATCATCATCTTTTACTGTATAAACTCTATAAATAGAATATTCAGGAGTAGAATCTATTTCTTTAAATAAATCATTTTCAGTTTCTTTTTCTTTGATATCATTTACTTCTATGTTACTATTTAATTCAATATTGTGATTACTAATTTCTTTAGCATTTACATCTTCTTTTAATTTTTTATTAGATACATCTAAATCTTCTATAATATCAAAGTCAAGATCTCGAGAATCACTATCTGAAACATCAATTTCAATTTTATCAATAGGATCATTTCTAATATCTAAATCATCTAACATAACACTAATATTAACTTTTAAAGTCTCTTCATTTATTATTTCATATGTAAAGTCATCAATACTAATAATACAATTCTTTGTTTCATATTTAGAATCAATTGTAATATCAACTGGAATAGTAAAATCAAATTTTTCTTCGGTTTCTCCATCTTCAAACATTTTATATGTTCCCGTAAGTATAAATTCTCCTGATACAATTTGTTTATCAAGTTTTAAAGTATGATCAAGAGAAATAGATGTAATTTCACCAATCTTTGTCTTAAACATTAAATCTTTAGTAAATGGTACTATTTTCTTCATATTTCCTCACTTTCAATTAATTATATGAAAAAGTTATTTTTTTATGAAAAAAAAGATTAGTTATATAAGTTATTATTCTTAATATAATCTAATACTTCTTTTTCTAAATACTTATTATTATAATTTAAATTCTCTTTAGCAAGAGAAGACGCACCATCATACCTTTTTCTAATTATAATAATTTTATCAGTATAATCTGAATAATTTGTTTCAATATAATTACTAATATCTTCCATTCTATTTATAATAATAATAAAATATTTATCTAAAATTTTTTTATAATTATTAAATGTATGGAAGTTTAAAAACAGATCACTTCCCATAATAATATAAGTAATATTATATTTACTAGCAATTTTTTTTAGCACATCATAGTTAAATAATCCATTTTTTTCAAAGTCATAAATGTTTAAAACTGCCTTATTTTTAACTTTTAA
>CACZOV010000021.1 GCA_902782915.1 uncultured Erysipelotrichaceae bacterium
AATAATGGATATAGAATAGTTGTAGATGCTGGACATGGAGGAAGTGACCCCGGTGCAGTATCTGGAAATTTAAGAGAAAAAGATTTTACTTTAAAAGCTGCTAATTATATGTATGATAGGTTTAAAGAATTAGGAGTACCAGTTGCAATTACTAGAAATACAGATGAGAGTTTAAGTAGAACAGAAAGACTTAATACAATGAGAAATACATTTGGAAATGATTCTAAAGTACTTGTGTTATCTAACCACATTAATGCAGGAGGTGGCGAAGGTGCCGAAGTAGTTTATCCTCTTCGTTCTTCATCAACTCTTCCTTCAATGATTCTTAATGAAATAGGAGAACGTGGTCAAATTAAGAGAAAATACTATCAAAGAGTACTTCCTGAAGATCCAACTAAAGACTATTACTACATAATGCGAGAAACTCCAAATACAACAGCCTTGCTAATTGAATATGGCTTTATTGATAATCCGCGTGATCAAAGAAAATTACAAAACAACTTACTTGATTATGCCGAAGGAGTAGTAGAAGCAGTTTCAAACTACATAGGAATTAATTATACTCCTCCTGGAGAAATGGTTCCTGATACAGAAGGACTTTATACAGTAAAAAGAGGAGATACTTTATATTCAATTGCAAGACAATATAACATTTCAGTTGATGAATTAAAAAACTTAAATGGTTTAACAAGTAATATTTTAACAATAGGTCAAACTTTAAGAGTACCAAGTTTTGAAGTACCAGAAATTCCTGATACAGAAGAGTATATTGTTCAAAGTGGAGATACCTTATATTCAATTGCTAATCGTTTTAACATATCAGTAAATGATCTAATATCCTATAATAACTTACCAACAACCATTCTTTCAATTAATCAAGTATTAAGAATACCACGTATTGGCCCTAGTAATATATTATATACAGTAAAAAGGGGAGACACATTATATAGTATTGCAAGTAGCTATGGAACAACAATTGATGCCATAAAACAGTTAAATAACTTAACAAATAATGATTTAAGTATTGGACAAGAATTATATATTCCAGAAGGAACTATTATAGGAGAAACAGACTTTATTGTCTATGAAGTTGTAAGAGGAGATACACTATATTCTATTGCAAGAAAATTTAACACATCAGTCGATGCAATTAGAAATTATAATAACCTTACCAGTGATACTTTAACTATAAGTCAAATATTACAAATACCTGTTGAAGAAATTCAAACAGAAAATACAACTTATACAGTAAAACGAGGAGATACACTTTATTCTATAGCTAATAATTTTAGAGTAACAGTATCTGAGATCATGAATTTAAATAATATGACTTCAACATTACTTTCTATTGGTCAAACTCTACTAATTCCAAATCGTACAACAGATTTTTAAGATGATTTTTTCATCTTTTTTCTTTAATTATACCATGATATAATCATATAGAGGGGCAATTTATGAATATAAAAGAAATTGAAGTTAATCGTTATATAGCAAAATCTAAAGTAAAAGGAATTGATTTTGTAATAAATCCTTATATAGGATGTCCAAATGGTTGTATATATTGCTATGCATCATCTTTGAATAACTTATATGGTCATACTGAAGAATGGGGAACATTTTTAGATATTAAAAAAACAAATTATAAATTAAAAAAACAAAGTATTCATAATAAAACTTATCTTATATCGTCATCAACCGATTGTTACAATATTTACGAAAAAAAATATAAAATAACTAGAAAAATATTAGAAGAATTGTTAAATTTTGATTTTCATTTATTTATTGAAACTAAAAATAAGTTAATTTTAAGAGATCTTGATCTTTTAAAAAGATTTAAAGATGTTAAAGTAATTATTTCCTTAAATACCCTAAATGATAAGTTAAGAATGGATTTAGAAAAATATAGTAATGTAAAAAGTAGACTTATTACTTTAAAAAAATTATATGAAGAAGGCATTTATACAATTTTAAATATTTCTCCAATAATGCCTTTTTTAACAAATTATAAAGAAATAATAAATGAAACAAGATCATATGTTAATGAATATCATTTTGAATTTTTAAAACTTAGTAATAATTATAAAAGAAAAGTACTTAAATATATAAAAGATAACTATCCTAATTTATATTATGAATATGCTAATATTTATTTATTTAATAAAAATACCTATTTTATAAATTTAAAAAAAGAAATAGAAGAATTTTGTTCTAATAATAAAATAAAGTGTTATTTTCCGTCAAAAAATTGAATTTTATTAAATCTCATGTTATAATTTTCTTAGAAGGAAGGAAAATTTATGAAAAAAGAAAATAAAAATTTAAAAAATGATGAAGTAACCATTACTTTTAACAAGAAAAATATTTTAAAAGGAGTAGGAGTAGTTTTAGCTGTTGTTGCTGTTTTAGGACTAGCATTTCTAGTATCTAAAAATAATGCTTCTGAAACAAAAGTATTTGAATTTATAAATATTAATATTGATGAATATTTAGAGAAAATGCAAGACTCTACTAATTCTATTATATATGTTGCAAGACCAGGTTGTTCTTGGTGTCAAAAAGAATCTCCTATTATAAAGAGATTAGGAAGTGAATATAATTTAAAAATATTTTATTTAAATACAGATCCTTTTTGGGATTCATCTATAAATGGACCTACTGAAGAAGGACAGAAATTTATGAATTCTTCAGAAAAATATGCTGACGGATGGGGAACTCCAAATACGATAATTGTTGGAAATGGCGAAATAGTTGATGGAATATTTAATTATGTAGAAAGAGATAGCCTAAAGGATTTGTTTATAAGAAACGGATTTATAAATGAATAATAAAGTATATAAGTTAGCACGTCGCTTTAAGAAAAATTATTTTGGAACAATTGCTTTTCGTATTAAACAACATAGTAAGGTAGTAAATGATCATTTAAATCCTGATGAGAAAATATATTATGTCTTTTGTGGTCAAAAAGGCGGAGATAGTCGAGAAATTTTTTCAAGTTGTGTTGTTGCACTTACAAATCAAAGAATTTTAATAGCAACCAAAAGAGTAGTTGTTGGATATTTTATGACATCAGTAACACCAGATTTATTTAATGACTTAAAAGTTCATTCAGGAATATTTTTTGGAAGAATACTAATTGATACAGCTAAAGAAAAAATCGCTATTTCAAATCTTGCTAAAGGATCTTTAAAAGAAGTTGAAACAGCAATTTCTACTTATATTGATAAATATAAAACAAAGAAAAATATAGAGGAATCAAAATAGATTCTTCTTTTAATATTCAATTATATCATTTAAAACAAAACTTTTTTTAATAAAATCAATTATTCCTGAATTACAATAAGAACATTTTTTATGTTCTAAAGAAGTAATAGGTGCACCACAATTTGGACAATTAAGACCTAATACTTTTAAATTTTCTTTAACTTTTTTTGGATCAATTATATAGATATACTCAAATTTCATTCTATTTTGAATTTTTTTGTTATTTTCATAATATTCAAAAGCAGTTGCAAGATATAAAGAAGCAAATCCTTCATGAACTTCATATTTATTTAAAACAGTATTATGAATTTTTAATTTTGTAAACTTAACTTTTATATTTTTATAATCATCAATTTTAGAGTTAATAAATGCCATTATTTTTTCATTTTTATTATGAAGTTTATCAATATTTTTATTTTCAATTGAATCAAATATTTCTAATATAAAGCTTTCTGAAAGTCTTTTTAATTCATTTAAATTCATATCAGGAAAATCTTTTTGAAATTTACTTAAATATATACTATCTAAGCTTCCAAGTGATTTAGGAGTATCCTCATCATTTATCTTAGATAGTTCTAAAGCTTTTTTTAAATCTGTTGTATTAAAATATTCTTTAGTTATCTTTTTCAATTTAAAGACAACATAAAAATATGCAAATATTAAAAATCCAATTAAAATAATTATTCCTATTAAAAATTTCATCATATCACCACTTTTAATTATAATCTATTTTTAAAAATAAATATACAAAAACTTTTAGATAGGTTATAATAATATTAGAAAAAAAGCTCAAGAAAGGAGGTTTTATGTATATACCACTTTTAAATAAAACAACTTATACATTTTTATCAAGTTTACTTACAGTAGATGATTTAATAGAACTTGCTAAAAACAATAATTTACAATCAATTGCTATTTGTGATTCAAATATGTTTGGTGTAATGGAATTTATATTAAAGTGTCAAGAAAATAATTTAAATCCGCTTGTTGGTGTTGATTTTAAAACAAGACTTTTATTTGCTAAAAATTATGATGGATATAAAAATTTATTAAAGCTAGTTAGTTTACAAAGTGAAAAAGAATTAACTAAAGAAGATTATGATTTATATAAAAATAATTTAATTTGTATTCCCTTAAGTGAAATAGAAAATATTTATGAAGATGTATTCTATCCTTTAAATAGTGATAATAAAGAATTAGACAATGTTATTTATTTAAAAGAATTATTGTATAAAAATGAAAATGATTATGAAACTCTTAAATATTTAGAATTATTAAGAGATAACAAAACTATTACAAGTGACTATACTGAAAAAAGAAATTGTTATTATAAAGATATAGATATATTAAAAAAAGCTCTTGAAAATACATTTAAACTTGCTAATATGTGTCATTTAGAATTACCAAGTTTTCCTTTAAATTTAGGTGTTTTTGACAAACAAATTGATGAAAATAGTTATTTAACTAATCTTTCTTTAAAAGGCCTTGATAAAAGACTTGGTGGAAATATTCCTCATATTTATAAAGAAAGATTAAAACATGAACTTGATGTAATACATACTATGGGTTTTTCTAATTATTTTTTAGTTGTTTATGATTTTATCAAATATGCTAAAAGTGAAGGCATTTTGGTTGGACCAGGAAGAGGATCAGCAGCTGGATCACTTGTTAGTTATACTTTAGGAATAACTGATATTGATCCTATTAAATATGATTTATTGTTTGAAAGATTTTTAAATCCTTCTCGAGTTACTATGCCAGATATTGATACAGATTTTCCTGATATATATCGTGATAAAGTTATTTCTTATGTAAATGAAAAATATGGGAAAAAACATGTTGCAAATATTATTACATTTGGTACAATGGGTGCTAAACTTTGTATTCGTGATATTGGAAGAGTTATGAATGTATCTTTAACTGATATTGATAATATAACTAAAATTATAGGCAATCGAAAAGAAAAATTAAAAGAATTAATAAAGTCAGATTCAAGACTAAAAAATTTAATAGAGAAAGATATAAAAATAAAAAAATTGATGGAAGTTGCAATTAAAGTAGAAGGAATAAAAAGACATACATCAGTTCATGCAGCAGGTATTATTATAAGTAATACTCCATTAGATGAAATTGTTCCTTTAATAATTGATTCTTCAACTAAAGAATATATATCAGGGTATGAAGCAATTTATTTAGAAAAACTTGGCTTATTAAAAATGGATTTTTTAGGAATAAAAAATTTAACAACTATTATGGAAATAGAAGAAGATGTATTAAAACATGAAAATATTAAAATAGATTTTAGAAATATTCCACTTGATGATGAAGAGACAATTAATTTATTTAAAGAAGGAGATACAAACGGTATTTTTCAATTTGAATCAGAAGGAATGAAAAAATTTTTAAGAGAATTAAAACCCAATGATTTTATTGATTTAAGTAATGCTATAGCTCTTTATAGACCTGGTCCTGCAGCAAGTATTCCATCATTTATTAAAAGACGTATGGGTCTTGAAAAAGTTGATTACTTTACATCTTCTTTAGAAAGTATTCTAAAACCTACTTACGGAATTATTATTTATCAAGAACAAATTATGCAAATAGCATCTATTATTGCAGGGTATAGTTTAGGAGATGCTGATATTTTAAGACGTGCTATGTCTAAAAAGAAAAAAGAAGTTATGGAATTAGAAAGAGATAAATTTATAAATGGTTCTCTTAAAAATGGTTATTCTAAAGAATTAGCTGAAAGAATTTATAATTTGATTGAAAAATTTGCATCATATGGATTTAATAAAAGTCATAGTATTGCTTATACAGTTGTTTCTTATAAAATGGCTTATTTAAAAGTTCATTTTAAAAAGTACTTTTATGTTAGTCTTTTAAATAGTGTAATTTCAGATACAAAAAAAACTGTAGAATATTTATATGAAATGAAAAAATATCAACTTAATGTATTAAAACCAAATATTAGATATAGTACTGATTCTTATATTATTAAAGATAATAATATAATTGCTCCTTTTAATTTAGTAAAAGGAATTAGTAAAGTTGTTTGTAGTAAAATAATTGAAGTAAGAGATAATTTTATTGATATTTACGATGTATTTAGTAAATTAAATAGTTTAACAAAAACAAATTTTGAAATGTTAATAAAAATAGGATCATTAGATGAATTTGGTTATAACAGAAAAACATTAATAGAAAATTTAGATAGTTTAATGAACTATTCTAGTTTATGTCGTGACTTGGATATGGTATTTGTATTAAAGCCAGAAATTATTAAAGTAGATGAATATTCTAATATAGAACTTATCAATATGGAAAAAGAGTTATATGGATTTTATTTATCAAATCATCCTAGTCTAAATTTTAAAGTATTAGAAAATAATATAATAGATTTAAAAGATCTGGAAAAATATTTTAATACTAGTCAAAATATGATTGTATTAGTAGAATCAATTCATGAAATAACAACTAAAAAAGGAGAAAAAATGTTATTTTTTAAAGGATCTGATGAAGAAAGAGTAGTAGATTTTACAGTATTTCCTAGTACTTATCAAGAATATTTTGAGATAAGACGAGGTTACATATTAAAAATATTTGGTAAAATAGAAAAAAGGAATGGAAATTATCAAGTAATAGTTTCTAAAATAGAAAGGATGGAATAAAGTTTATGAAAAAAACAAAAGTAGTTGCTAGTCTAGGAGAAAAAAACATAAGTTTAATTGAAGAAATGATTCATTTAGGAGTAGATGTTTTTAGGATTAATTTAAGTTATGTATCTAAAGAAGAAAGTGATTTATATATAGATAAGATTAGAAATATTTCTAAAAAACTAAATAAAGTTATTGGAATTATGTTAGATTTAGATGGACCTAGTATAAGAATTGATAAACTAATGGAAGATAAAGTATTTTTACCGTTAAATAAAGAAATAAGAATTTATAATTATCATGTAGTTTGCAATAATACCCAACTTTCAACTAATTTAGATAGTTTAACAGAACTTGTTAATATAGGAGATATTATTAGTATAGGATATGGAGATGTTAAATTAAAAGTAATTGATATAAATTCTGATAATTTTTTGTGTCAAGTTGTAGATGATGGATATATTAAAAGTAATCAAACAATGCATATAGCAGGATCTTATTTAAAACTTCCATTTATAAGTTCTAAAGACAAAGAAAATATCTTATATGCAATAAAAAAAGATATTGATTTTATATCATTATCTTATGTTAGAGATGAACAAGATATTTTAAGTGTTGTAGATTTTTTAATTGAAAATGAAAATGATCATATTAGTATTCTTTCAAAAATAGAAACAGAAGAAGCTTTTTTGAACTTAGAAGAGATTTTAAAAGTTAGTGATGGAGTAGTAGTTGCAAGAGGTGATTTAGGAGTAAATATTGGAGTTGAGAATCTTCCTTTCTATCAAAAAGAAGTATTAAAACTTGCTAGTAGTTATCAAAAAATTGGTCTTGTATCAACGGATTTTCTAAAAAGTATGATTACTGAAAAAACTCCATCACGTGGAGAAGTATCTGATATTTATAATGCCGTTTTTGATAAAGCTGATGGATTAATTCTAACTGATGAAACGGAAATAGGAAAGTATCCATTGCAAGCACTAGAAGTTGTTAGCAATGTATTAGAAAGTGCCGAGCACCATTTTGATTATAAAGAAAATTTAGAAAATACTTTTAAACATGGAAAATTAGATGTTACATCAACAATTTCTTATTCTGTTGTTGATTCAGGAATTTTATTAAATGCCTCTTGTATTTTAGCAAATACTATGAGTGGTTATACAGCTAAAAAGATTAGTTATTTTAGACCAATGAGTCCAATTTTAGGATTAAGTCCTAATAAAAAAACACTTTTTGCTTTAACTCTTAATTATGGAATTATTCCTGTTCTGGTAAAAAAATATAAAGAATCAGATCAAATAATAGATGAATGTATAAAAAAATATAAAGAAATAATGGATTATAAAATAGGAGATGTAATTATTATTACTGGAGGACTTCCAATTAATGGTAAGAATACAGATTTTATGAAAATAGAAAAAATTACAGATTAACTTCAAGTATAATAATCTTAGTTATATAAGCTTTACGTTTTTTAACGTGAAATATTTTAATACAAAAAAAGAATATTATTCTAATTTATTAT